>JAUXCJ010000083.1 GCA_030618965.1 Thiomargarita sp. | reverse complement strand
TTTGCACACTCCGAATATCAGAGAGAAACACCTCTCGTATATTTTTAGAAAGCACACCCATTCTCAATGTCACCCGCTCATTTGTGACAATCAATCTGATATTTATGACACGTAACCACCAAGTTGCTAAACTAATAAACCCTAATACTCCAAAAAACATTAAGGCCATATATGCTAAATTGAGTAACTTACTATCGTTTGGTGATGACCACTGGAAATATCCCCATAATCCTGCAACTATGACTACCACATACAATCCGAACAAAAACGGTCTATTACGAAGCATAGATGGTGCGGAATCGTAATAAGTATGTTCATTTTTATGATCTGACACTATAATTTACCCTTATAAAAAATTAATAATAAAACCTTTTTCATTTTATAGCTTTTAATAGAATTTAAGCAAGCTTTTTTATTATGTCTATACGCCGTTTACCAGTTTACCTATTATTAGACTGCTCTTCATCTATGACGGGGCAACCCATTGAACAAGTCAGACAGGGCTTAAGAGCTTTATTAGATGATTTGAGCACTGAGCCGATGGCTATCGAAACCGTTTATTTGTCAGTGATTACATTTCATAGCACCGCTCAACAATTGATACCTTTAACTGAATTGATGCTATTTAAAGAGCCACAAATTCAAGCGAGTGGCACAACCGCATTAGGTGCAGCTTTACAATTATTAAAAACCTGTTTAGAAACAGAAGTTCGCAAAAACACTGAATCGCAAAAAGGTGATTGGAAACCATTGGTTTTTTTAATGACAGATGGTTTGCCGACAGATGTTTGGAAAGATGCTGCGGATAATCTGAAAAAACAAAATATTGCAAACTTAATTACCTTTGCCGCAGGAAATAAGGCTGATATTAATAATTTAAAATATATAACTGATACTGTATTAAAATCTGAAGAATTATCTCCAGGAACCTTGAAAGCCTTTTTTCAGTGGATGAGCCACTCTATTTTAGTGACTAGCAAAAGTATTGAAATGATGGCAAAAGAACTGCCTGTTGATTTACCGCCGCCACCGCCGCAAATTCAGATTGTGCCATAGCGTTTTTTGCGTTACTGATGAAAGCGCAATTAGAGGATGGGCGCATTATTGAATATTTTCCTGAAATGAGCGGGGAAGGAGCAATGAAAGCCGTTTATTTATCTAAGGATAGAAAATATGTTCTTTCTTTTTATAAAGACAAAACGGATATAAATCGTTTGCGACGCCTACAACATATTCTGAATGAATTTAATCCAACTATTAATGCTGATTATTGGAAACGACTATTTTGTTGGCCTACTGGAATTATCGTTAAACCGTACTTAGGTATAATAACGCCGGTTTATCCAAATAATTTCTTTTTTAGCACTGGGCGTTGGAAAGGTTTGGAAAAAAAAAGCCGTTGGTTTATCAGTCCAAAATTGCGGCAATATTTGCCCAAAGAGGCACTAGGGCCTTGGATTAATTATTTTAACATTTGTATTCTCCTAGCTCGCGCCGTCAGGCGTTTACATTTTGCAGGCTTGGCCCATTCAGATTTATCTGATAACAACGTTCTAATTGATCCCGCCTCCGGGCAGATGATTATTATTGATATTGATTCTATCACTGTTCCACCAATATTTCCGTCCCTTGTTGAAGGTACGCCCGGTTATATTGCCCCAGAAGTACTCACCACCATTACTCTAGCTGCAAATAATCCTAATAAACAATTCGCCAATATTCGCACTGATCAACACGCGCTAGCAGTGCTGATTTATGAATATTTACTCAATCGTCATCCGTTGCGGGGCCGACAAGTCCATTCTCTGAACTCCGTTGAAGAAGACGAACGACTAAGTTTGGGAAAAAAAGCCTTATTTATTGAACATCCTGAAGATTCTTCAAATTACCCAATTGAACCTCTTAAAGTGCCAGTAACAGCACTAGGTTCAGCATTAACTACACTTTTTTATAAAGCCTTTGTGAGCGGATTACACGCACCTTATAAAAGACCAACTGCCTATCAATGGGAAAAAGCTTTAATTAAAACTTGGCATTTATTATATCCTTGCTCTAATTTAAACTGTAAACAGCAATGGTTTGTGGTGAGGCTAGAGCAAAAAAGGATAGTTTGCCCGTTTTGTGGAACTCCGATTAAAGCAGCTTTTCCCATTTTAAAAATACTCAACAAAAAGCGGGTTAAACAATGGGAGCTAGTTGTTTATGACGGACAATGTTTATTGTTGTGGCATGTTTTTGATAATATTTTTCCTGCCGAACATCATCTGGATAGGACAGTTCAAGCCTATTGTGTTTTTTATCAGGGAAAATGGTTATTGATTAATCAAGCTTTAAAATCTATGATTTCACCAGCAGGGCAGAGGGTTGATATTAATAAAGCAGTAGAACTAAAGGCGGGGGTACAAATACAACTTTCTCAGGCAGCGCATGGTTGTGTTGTTGAGGTGCTGAAAAATAATTATGAATAACTTAAAAAAACTATTAGCAAGTTTTACCATTTTGATGTTTACAGGGCTAACATTGATTTGTTCTATCCCAATTTTCTCTCAGCCTTTACAGGCGCGAGAAGTTGGTAATCATTTTATTGTGATTATTCGTGATTCAAGTTTAATTACAAAAAGGAATGGTTTGAAAAAAATTAAAAAAACTTTGCCGACTTTGTTGTTTGATAATAAATTGCCATTGCTTGAAGCTGGCAGGGGTGTGATTAGAAAAAGCCGAGCCAAGTTGGATAATTTGCCCCAGTATCATCCTCAATCTGATTATTTATCAGTAGTGTTTGCTGATATACATCATAATGCCAAATTGAAATCAGCTTGTCGAACTTCGATTGATTTTTCAGCGAAAGATGAACATTTTTTTGAATTGCAGTTGCTGGCAAAGAGCAAAACCAAAAGAAATTTTCAAAAAAGCTTACAAAGATGGTTGAATCATCCTTGTCGTGCCAAAGGTCATACTTTTTCTAATGTTTTGGCTGAAAGCACCATTTTGCCTTATATTCAACGTAAGTTAGAAAAAAATAAAAACTGGGATTTGTTGTTTGCTAAAACTTTTTTGATTATTGTTGATAATGGTGCTACTTATGGAGAAACTAGCCCAGGTAAGGAATTGGTGTTTTTGAGTAAAAAAGAGGGGGTGGCTGATATTGATGCCGTTGCTAAAATCGTTCGTCCAGTAAATAAAGCTTTTCATTTTGCCGAAAACTGGGTGTTTACCATTGATGATAAGAATCGATTTAAGCACGGGGCTTTTCCTAAAGATTATCATTTGATTCGTTATCGGGTGACAGAAATTGAGCCTTTGGATGCCAATGAGCATAATTTGATTGATTATAAAAAAGAAATTTATTTAGATCGTTTAGCCGTATCTGATAATAAGCTTAAGATTATCCCAGATATTCCGTTACGAATTTTGCCTTCTCAGCGAGCTCACCCTTTTGAAATCACTTTGGCGTTTATGAATACGACGAGCAATGGAGTTTGGCAAGTGGGAGGCTATGAATTTCCGAGTAAATCTAATCCCAAAACAATTACCATTGAGACTTGTTCTGAGGGGCAAACTGAGTTGTGTTATTCTGAACAAAAGGGTTTATATATTCCCTCTTTGTTGAAGCTTGTACATCCGGATTTACATTTGCAGGCGGACGATTCCGATTTGAATAAAGCCCAATTGTATTTTTCCGTAAAGTTTTTGTATGACAGTGGAAAATTAAAAGACGGTTCACCGATTTATAGTCATTATTATTTGGATACTTTGGATAAAGGTTGGAAAATCATTGATTTGATTCCTGAGCCAACTCAAGTCATCAAAATCGAAACTTACGATAATGGTGGCTTAGACTGGAATGAAATTAAGTTAAATAATTTGGGATTGACTAGACAATATACTGATTCAGATACGCAAGGTTTGTCACCAGAACAAGCAGTTACACGAATTATAAATCAGCGGGAAACTGAAAAAAGAGTTTATGATTCCAGTCAGCAGTTGCGTAATCTTAAAAAATATTTCTTGCTAATTGCAGCTCTTATTTTAATTTCTATTATAGTTTATATTATTTTTTATTATTTTCGTTTTAATAAAGCCAGATTGGTGTGGCAACCAGCGCAAAAAGTTAGTTTGGATTTTAATCAGCAAGCGGGAGCTAAATTGCTGGTGGGTACTTTAATGGTTGAAAATGAAACCAGTTTTTTATCCAGTTTAAGTAAACAGGCTCAAGTGTCGCTAGATAATGGTGACTTAAATGAACACGGTTTTGAACTGGCAGAAACAGATGGTAAACCATTTGGCTTTGTCGATATTGTAGATAATACTATTTTAGTTTCTAACCAGCACTATTTGGTAACGCATAATACGCCTATTCAAGTATTTTTGGCAACTGATGTAATCACCGATTTTAAAGCAGAAGGAGCTATTGATGAAGAACCACAGATTCTCAATCCTAAATTATTAGCCAAAATGCGCTATAAGCATTGGGGGAAACAGTGCCAGCTTGAGGTTCAAATGCCCTTTGACTTGGAATTAATTCCTGAACGTCCACAACCGCCTCTGATTGAATTTGAAAAAGAACGGACTAGATGTGTGTTTTCAGGCAAATCTGGCGAACTAGAACGTCCTTTTGCTAGTTTTATTTTTCATAGCCAAAGCAAGCATCAATTTGCCGTAGATTTTATTGAACAGTTTGATATTGTTGGTTATGATCATAAAATGTTGCCTTTGCAAAGAGGTGCTTTAAAGCTTCAAGGTGGAAGAGAAGTCAGAGTTTCTGCCTTGAAGGATCATAAAGTTAGCAGAACAGCGGTGATTGTTTGCGATAGCGAGATTATTCATAATCCGCCAAAAGACCCTGGCGGTGTGGATTATACTTTTGAATTAAAAGGCGATTATGCTCAGCATTCGCAAGTTGGTCCACATAGTTTTACCTTATTTAGAGATCCAAGACAGGCAGATTTGTTCCTTGATGTTTTACAATTTAGAAAGGCTTATCGGGTTTTTTGGAGCAAAGAACCGAATAAAAATACCTATCAAAATGAGTCCGTTTATAGAAAAGCCGTTAATGGCAAATTTGCGGCTGATGTCGAGCCATTGCCCCAAAATACCTTGAGACTGGAACCTTATTTGGTTAAGTTTCAAGACAGGACTTCTGATACTCATTTATTTGATATACAGTTTATCAATGAAGGTTTTTCAAATGATGAAGAGCTGACGGGGATTGTCAACTATCAAGTATTGGTTACGGATGACATTAAGACTAAAATCGTGTTGGATTCTGGTTATCAATTTGATGATTTAATTCGTCTGGGTACGGGTAGTTCAATTGGTGCTTTTAAAGCTGGCAAAATTATTCAAGTTAAAGAAAGAGAAAAACCCAAAACCTTGGGTATTCATATTAATACTCGTCTGATTGAAGAAATCCAAAATGGACGCGCAGGCACTGATGAACAATTGGATGCCCATCCCTTGGATATTAGTCGCACTCGCAGCGATAAGCGTTATAGCATTAATGGGGAGATTTTCTTACAAATTGATTTGGATATAAAATTTGGCGAACCGGGGAAATCAGCGCGTCGTCAGCATCAATTCCATATCAAACTACCCTTGGGCTTAGAAAAACTGCCTCATCGTTCTTGGCTCTGTATTGACTATGGCACCTCGGCGATTGTAGCAGCAATTAGTATGGGGCATCATGAAGGGGCAAAATTATTGCCTTTACAAAAACTCACTGAAACTACAGATGCCGCACTAAATATTGCCGATTATGAAAAAGATAATATTGAGGCGGGTACACCTTTCTTACCTAGTTATGTGGCTTGTGATGCCGATTTGCGTCAAAGAGAGAAACTCAATAATCTGATTAGAAAAGGTTATCCCCGCTATAACCCAGCTTCTTTAGAGCCTGGAGAACCTGATTTTATTTCCTTGCCGGCGCCGAAGATGAGATTACTGCGTTTTCCGGGTAGGGTGATTTATTCTTTGAAGAGTTGGTTAGCGCAACCAGAAGAATATATTGAATTAAATGAGAAAATTAAGTTTTATGACAATGGCAGTGGCAAGCAGGTAGAGCGGCACATGTACC
>JAUXCJ010000043.1 GCA_030618965.1 Thiomargarita sp. | reverse complement strand
TGTTCAGCTTATGCTATCTGAATAAAAAACCGTTAGCCCCGATCATTCAGGCTTTTTTGAACCTATTAGAGGAAGACCTGGGTTCAGAAGTCGTTGATGTTGTTGTAAAAGAGACTGCTTGAAGTACCCAGCTCCACATTGCTGACACGAACAGGCATTGCCTTGGTTTGAGCAAGAGCAGTTGGCAGGTTTACATTTAATTTATGGGCCAGAATTTGGGAATGGTTGGAGTCGCCCCGATAAGCAAGATGATTTATTGTTTTTGTCGCGTCGTATTAAGTTGACTCTACGCTTGCCTAAAGATCGTATCGCAGCTGCACAGGAACTGAGTGGTATGAGTTTGGATATTGAAGGGTATTCGTTAAAAGTTGGCTCAGCGAAACCAAAAAAATTGAGTAAAATGCCAGTGCTATTAGCTCGACATATTTTGGCTAATCCTGAACAAGATGAGGAGAGTTTTTTAACTGAAATCGTTGCACACATACAAACAAAACTTGGTATTCAATGTCGTAAAATTTTGTGTGGCAAAAACCACCAATTAAAATGGCCGACTGGAGAATTATTCACTCGGCGTTTAATGATTGCTGATTTAAAGCCTGAAGAATCAATAATTTTACAAGAACAGGGTTTGGGAACTGGGCTAAAAATGGGCTGTGGTTTATTTGTGCCTCATAAGGATATTAAAGCGGTCGATCCTGATAAAAGTTAAGTAAAGGGCAACCACAAGGGATAGCCCCTACGTTTAAATCCGGGGCTATCCTTAACTCCAGTGCTCAGTTGGAGTGCAAGCTTATGCACAATTATATACCACCCGTCCATTAATCAATGTCTGGCTCACTTTGCCTTTAAATTCCCAGCCTATAAATGGTGAATTATGTCCTGAACTGTGCATATTTTCTTCGTTCAGTGTCCAATGAATATTTGGATCAAAAATGCACACATCCGCTGGGCTTCCTATTGTTAAAGTCCCCGCTGAAATGCCTAGAATTTGAGCGGGCTTATGTGTGATATAGCCTAGTGTTGTTATTAAATCATTTTGGGTTTCTTCTGCGAAGCGCAAGGTGAGTGGTAATAAGCTATCTAGGGCTGAAATACCCGTTGTTGTCATTGAAAATGGGCTAAGTTTTGCGTCTGCTTTCAGTGCTTTATGGTCGGCGCAGATGGCATTAATGTTTCCATTTAGTAAGCCTTTGCGTAAACCGGCTTTGTCGTTTTGAGTGCGTAAAGGGGGGGTTACATGAACTTGACTGTTATAGTCGCAAATAGCCTGCTCGGTTAAAAATAATTGATGCAGACTCACGTCAGCGGTGACAGGTAGTCCTTTCGCTTGGGCTGCTTTTATCATTTCTACTGCGCGGGCTGTGGATAGGCGGCAAAAATGTGCTCGCACTCCGGTCATTTCAATAAGCAGTAAATCTCGGGCTACTTCAATGGTTTCCGCTGCTTCTGGAATGGCTAATAAACCTAAACGTGTACTGATAGCTCCTTCATGGGCGCAACCTTTGTGCCCTAACCAAGGGTCTTGGGGATGTAAAAAAACGGTCAGTTCACAACTGGCTGCATATTCTAAGGCATGTCGTAAAACTTCTGTATTAACAATTGGTTGAACATTAGCTACGCCAATGCAACCTGCTTCTTTGAGTACACCCATTTCGGCCAGTTGTGTACCTTCTAAACCTTGAGTCAGCGCGGCTAAAGGTAATACTTTTGCCATTTGTGTGGCTTCAGCGCGATGTTGCAATAGTTCTGCTACAGCAGTCGTGTCAATAATAGGATCACTATCAGGAGGACAACATATTGTGGTTATTCCATTGGCTGCGGCTGCTCTTGTTTCTTGGGTAATTGTGTCTATTGTTTGTATATGTACACTTAAATCAACAAAGCCGGGGCAAACAATTTTATCTGTGGCATCAATTTCTTGATTTGCGGTAAAGTCGTCAGGGGCTGTGCCAATAGCGAGGAATTTACCATCAGCAATATGAACATTTGTGATTGTGTCTAAATTTGAAGCGGGGTCTATTACCCGCCCATTAAGAATACTAAGCGTCGCCATTAATGAGATTCCTTTTGTTCGGACAAAGTCCCCAAAGTAATCGCCATAATAGCCATTCGTACCGCAATACCATTACTTACTTGTTGTAAAATCACTGAACGTTTACCGTCAACGACGCTGGAATCAATTTCTACGCCGCGATTGATTGGCCCCGGGTGCATCACAATCGCTTCAGGATGGGCAATTTTTAATCTTTCTTCGGTCAAGCCATAAGATTGAAAGTATTCGTTAGCACTGGGCAATAATGCGCTTTGCATACGTTCGCGTTGTAAGCGCAACATAATAATGACATCGACATCGCGCAAACCGCTTTTTAAATTGTTAAATACTTTCACGCCTAATGCTTCTATTCCTTTGGGAATTAAAGTTTTTGGCCCAACCACGCGCAGTTCTGAAACGCCTAAAATTCTCAGGGCATGAATATTTGAACGGGCAACTCGTGAATGCCGGATGTCGCCGACAATGGCAACGCGCAAGGGGGCGAAATCGCCTTTATATTGGCGAATGGTGTACATATCAAGCATGGCTTGCGTCGGATGTTCATGCTGTCCATCACCGGCATTAATGATACTAATTTGTGGTGCAACATGTTGTGCCATAAAATGGGCAGCACCTACGGCATTGTGACGAACTATAAACATGTCACAGTGCATAGCATCCAAATTGCGTAACATATCAATGAGATTTTCGCCTTTGCTGCTTGAAGAGGTATTAATATTAAAATTGAGGACATCTGCAGAAAGACGTTTAGCGGCGAGTTCAAAAGTCGTGCGGGTGCGGGTGCTGGGTTCAAAAAAGAGGTTCACAACCGTTTTACCCCGGAGTAAAGGGACTTTTTTAACAGCTTTGTTATTAATAAGAGAGGCGGCTGTATCCAAAATTTTTATGAGCAAATCGGATTTTAAGCCTTCAATACCTAAAAAATGTTTTAAGCAGCCTTTGCTATCTAATTGAATCGCATTCATGTAGTAGAACTCGTGGAACGAATTTCTAAAGATAAAGGATGAGGGCCACAAAGTTTGACATGTTTACCCGGTTCTAAGTGGAGCCTGCAACCAATCACATCGGCTTGAATAGGTAATTCCCGCCCATTTCTTTCAACTAAAACAGCGAGAGTAACACTAGCTGGGCGACCATAATCAAAAATTTCATTTAAAGCGGCTCGTATGGTACGCCCAGTATGTAGCACATCGTCAACTAAAACAATATGGCGATCTTCTACTTCAAGTGGTAAAGAGGACGGTTCTACACGAGGGTGTAAACCAATACTACTAAAATCATCACGATAGAACGCAATATTTAATTGCCCTAATGGTAGTTCTAATCCAAGTAGACTATGTAGATGTTCTGCTAACCAGACACCCCCTGTATGTATACCTACCATCAACACATCTTGACGGTATTGCATTTTTAATTTTTTATTTAATCCATAAGCCATGCTATCTAGTAGCATAGGAATCTGATCTATAGACATTCGCTAAACCATGTTTCGAGAATAATTTGAGCAGCCACAGCATCGACTTCTCTCCTTTTTTTCCCTTCTCCCTCAGAGATTCTTTCGGCCGCAGCTACAGAGGATAATCTTTCATCAATGTGATGAACTGGCAATTGATAACGCTCTTCTAGTTGTTGAGCAAAATTCTGGGCAGCAATAGTTGTTGAACACTCTGAACCATCTGCGTGTTTCGGCAAACCAACAATAAGGGCATCAGCTTGCCATTCTTGAATCAATGTACTAATGTGTGTCCAGTCAATTTGCTGGTTTTTAACCCGCACAATAGCCAAAGGGCGAGCTGTTGCGGTAAAGCTTTGCCCCACTGCTACGCCAATGCGTTTACTTCCGTAATCAAATCCGATTAGATACATGCGAGTACTGATTATCCATGCCCGGCGACATGCGACATTAATGTAATATCAATGCCCATAGTAGCCGCTGCGGCGTGCCAACGCTGTTCTGTCGGTGTATTGAATATCACATCATAATCAGCTGGGGTATTCAGCCAAGCATTATCTGCCATCTCTTTTTCTAATTGCCCCGCATTCCAGCCGGCATAACCCAAGGCAATCAATACGTTCTCTGGTCCTTTTCCCGTAGCAATAGCACTAATGATGTCGCGTGAGGTAGCGATACCTAAATCCCCAACAGTCAACATAGCATCCCATTGTCTAACAGGTTGATGAATCACAAAGCCACGCTCAGATTGAACTGGCCCCCCTTCAAAAATTGGTAGCTGTTGAGCTTGCGGATCTTGAACTTCAATCTCCATATTTTCAAAAATATCGCCAAGATCAATATCCATTTGACGATTAATGACAATGCCCATTGCCCCATTTTGATCGTGCATACATATATAAGTAACGGTTTTAGAAAAATTCGGATCACCCAAAGTAGGCATAGCAATCAGAAAATTGTCAGTTAAATAAGTTGTTTCAAACATAGTTATAGTATTAATACTTAAGGATTAAATCAGAAAGCAAAAAATTGTCTGAACCTTGATTTCAAAGGATTTAAAGGATTTTTAGGATTTGATTTAATCCTTATAATCCATTAAATCCTTATAATCAAGGTTCAGACAAGTATTTATCGACTGCTTAAACTATTGTAACGGAAATCCCAAGTACGGGTAATATGTAATAAGTCAGTTTCCTTGCGAATATGTTCAGGAAACGGCGCAAACGGCGCAGCAAGGCGCACAATGCGTAATGCGGCTTCATCTAATATTTTGTATCCAGAAGCTTGTGTAATTTCAACTCGATGTATTGTCCCATTAGAATTAAGAACAACATCTATAATTAAACTGCCCGATAATTGCTGCTGTCGTGCTTTATCAGGATAGTTTATGCTGCCAATCTCTTCCACTTTTCGCCGCCAAGCATCCATATAATTTGCATAATGATATGCTTTAGTGTTAGCACTAATATATTTTTTGCGTGGTTGTTTAGTATAAAGATTAAATTTAGCATCCAATTCAGCCTGAATCTTGGCTAATCTAGCAGCACTGTCATTGATTAACTTTGCACTATTTCCCGGTTCAATCTCATCTGGCAAAGTCACTTCTTGTTGAACTGAATGTTGGGCTGATTTTTCCGTAGTTAAAATTTTCACTTGCCTTGCTGCGGTTTGCGTGTGTGGTGGTGTAAAATTGGGAATTGTAGGCATGGAGAAATTATTTTCAGTATCCTGAGTCTCTCCCTCGCCTTTCTGACTGATTTGTGCTAAATAGTCAGCTTTTTTTGGGACATTTTCGCTGTTTTTTTTTGGTACCAGAATAATTTCCATTGTTGTATTCGGCGATTTCTCATATTTTGGTATCACAAAACCGACACTATAAATAACCACAATATGCACGAATACAGCAATAAATAAGGCAATTGTTAACTTTTCGGTATCGGGATTAATATAATTGAGATGACTATTCATATAATTTAAATAAAGCCGAAAATGGAAATAAAAAAGTCACTATAAACAAGCTAGTAGCAGCCACAACCACCGAAGGACCACTTGGCGTATCCCATTCCCAAGACATATATAAACCCAAGACAACAGCCATGCCACCTATTAGGCTCGCAAAAATGGCCATTTGTTCTGGTGTGCGAGCAAAACTACGCGCAGCAGCGGCTGGAATAATCAACATTGATGTAATCAACAAAATGCCAACAATTTTCATAGCAACTGCTATAACGATGGCAACCATCAACATAAATAATAAACGCACCCATTTCACCGGAACACCTTCAACTGCCGCCAGTTCTTCATGGACAGTGATTGACAATAAAGATTGCCATATCCATACAAGACATAATAAAACCAATGCGCCACCACCATAAATCCAATATAAATCTATCAGTGTCACCGCTAGCAAGTCACCAAATAAGTAAGCATATAAATCAATCCGTAAACCTTCCCCCTGTAAAAAAGCTAGTGCCACTAATCCCAGTGATAAACCACTATGAGCTAAAATTCCCAATAAAGTATCAGTCGCTAAGCGTTTTTGCGATTGTAGTATCACTAACAATAAGGCAATCGCAATACAAACGCCCAAAGTAGTCAAGGTTAAAAGCGTATTTAGCGTTAAATTGGAAAAAATACTGCCTTTTAAATTTAGCAAAAAACCTAATGCGATACCTAATAAAGCCGAATGAGCCAAGGTATCGCCAAAATACGCCATTCGTCGCCAAACAATAAAACAGCCCAAAGGTCCTGAAATCAAGGCTACACCTAAACCTGCTAACAAGGCTCGCCATAAAAAATCATCCATTTTTTCTATTTCCTTGATGGTGATGGTGAGTATAAATTGCTAAATCCCGTGCTGCCCTTTCACCAAACAATGCCAAATAAGCCGGATGTTTTGTCACTGTTTCAGGATGTCCTGAACAACACAAATGTTGATTTAAACAAACAACTTGATCGGTTGCTGACATGACTAAATGTAAATCGTGCGACACCATTAAAATGCCACAATTCCGTTGTGTACGAATTTGTGCAATCAGTTCATATAATTCATATTGTCCAATAATATCAACACCTTGTATTGGTTCATCTAAAACCAACAAATCCGGTTCACGTAACAAAGCCCGTGCTAATAACACCCGTTGCATTTCACCGCCAGAAATGCCTTGCAGTGGACGCTTAAATAGTCTAATTGCCCCAACCTCTTCGAGTGCCGTTTCAAGAACCGATTTTTTTTTACGACTACCTAAACTGAGAAATCGTTCTACTGTCAAGGGTAATACCGGATCAATGCTTAAGCGTTGCGGCATATAACCAATGCGTATGCCCGCTTGTCGGAATACGCTACCTGTTTTAGGCTTTAATAAGCCTAATACAACCCGCACCAGCGTAGATTTACCTGCGCCATTAGGCCCAATTAAGGTAATAATTTCACCGCGTTGGACATCAAGTGACACATTGTCTAAAGCGATATGTTGCTGAAATAGCACAGAAACATTGCGGACTTGTATTAAAACAGTATCAGAATTCATGAAATATAGTGTAACAAATTTTACAGGGCAAAAAGAGGGGGGGGAATAGAAAGGGGATAATTGGATGGAAAGTTCCCCCGCCCAGCGGGAGGGGGCTAGGGGGAGGGCTTATAAATCTCCAACAGCAGCAGCTTCAATTATTTCCATCATTTTATCACGGAACTCAATAGCCATTGCTTGTAAATCAGGCGTTATCTTAGCGGCTTGAATGAACATATCCGTTAAACTAAGCCCCCTATGTCGCCATAAGAGACTCGTCTTCAGAACCGTGCTTGAAACTTTCGCCTCACACGGCTCCCGTCTTATAGTCTTTATCGGTGCTACCTAAACCTTGAAACATATTAAAATCACTTTTCACAAATAAATATTTTTGCAAAAATACTAAAGGCCCTACAAAGAGTGACTTTATACTGTTGAGAAAAATATTCTGTCTAGCGAATTTAAGTTTTGGTGAGGTGACATATCCTGTATCGGCTAACGATTTTTGTAAGACATACATGAGTGATACACCATCCATGATGCACGAACTAAGACGAAGATATAACACTGTATCA
>JAUXCJ010000080.1 GCA_030618965.1 Thiomargarita sp. | reverse complement strand
TATGCGTGGTGGTGATTATACTCGTGCAGTCTCACAACTGAACTTGGTATGGAATGATTTACCTGGTGCTTTTACGGAAATTGAACAATTAAAACAACTTTTTAAAGAAACTAAACCCAGTATCTATATTAAAGCCGATGCCACTGAAGCTAAATTACAAAGCCTTAATAAACAAGGTATTTTAGCTAAATACCGCTATTTAGTATTTTCCGCACACGGTTATCTTAGTCCACAAGTTCCAGCATTATCTTCAATTGTTTTGGGACAGCTCAACAATCCAAAGGGAATTGATGGTTATATCACTGCTGGAGAATGGCCAGGTTATGACTTAAAAAGTGATTTAATGGTGTTATCTGCTTGTCAAACTGGTTTAGGAGAAGTCGTCAGTGGCGAAGGTGTGATGGGTTTGCCTTATGCTTTTTTTGTCGCTGGTAATAAAAATACCATACTTACTTTATGGTCTATTTCCGATAAAGTGACAGTGGAATTTATCACGAGCTTTTTTACGAAACTCAAAGCTGGGGTGGGACAAATCGAGGCTTTGACGGCTACTAAGCGAGAGTTTTTGAAGAAGGGTGGGAAATATGCTAATCCTGCTTATTGGGCGGCGTTTGTGTTGTATGGGGTTTGAAATTGAAATTGCCACTTTAAAAGTGGCAATTTGATAACGTAAATAGGAATAGTTCAACTTTCATGCTTGTACAACAAATTCTTGAAAACGGTTTGAAATCGTCAGAATTGATTCTTACAGAGTTGCCTAGCACCAAATCCAATATAATCAAAGGAAACGGAAACAAAATATATTGTTGCAAATATGAAAAGCTGAAAGGCTTATTCAGAAAAGACATTGATGAAACTCTGAAATTCGGACGGAAAGCATGTGATTATGTAGCGGAAAAAATGACTAACAAAGGTTTTTTTACAACCGATGAGATACCTAAGTACGGAATTTTTTACGGCATTTCCGAAGATGAATACAGACAAATTTTTCAACAAACTGGAGCAGATGACAAACAGGATTTGGTAGTTATTTTTGCTTATAATCAAGAAGAATCGGAGGCAACCAAAAACACGCTTAATAAGTTGTTGGAGGATATAATCAAAGAAAAAAGGTTTAAGTAGTATGGAAAAAATCCTCAAAAAGCATTATCAAGAACTAGCTCAAATTTTTTAAAAATACTTGTATTATTCTCATGATTTTATACGAACAATTTCATCTAAAACAATCAAAACTATTGATTTGCAACCGGATGATATTTTTATTGATTTGTCTGGAAGGATTTACCAGCTTATTGTGAACAACCACTGCGTGAACGTCAGGTTTTGAATGGAAAACTTTGGAGTTGTACAAATTGGGCAGCATTGGTGGTTGATGAAAAAGTGAAAGAAGTTTGGGTGGTTAAGGATAGGCGTTGAGGTTTGTTGTTATTTGAGTTCTCTCCGTTTTTGGAGAGGACGTTAATTTAGTGGATATTTTTTATGAAATTTAGAATGTTGTTGTTTGCTTGGGTGATTTGTTTGGGGTTGATGAGTTCTGTTGTTCAAGGGGCTACTGAGGAAGAGCAGTTAAAGTTATTTTGGGCTCAGTTGATGAATGACATAACGGTTAACTTTTCTCAACAAGGATTCTTTGAACAAGCTTTGCCTTTTTTAGCTGAAAAGGCTCTCGAAATCAGAACTGAAATTTTAGGCGAAAAACACCATGATTCTATGACAAGCATGGCTAATTTGGCGGGTATTTATAAAGATATAGGACGGTTCTCTGAGGCTTTGCCATTATATGAAAAAAGTTACCGTTTGACAAACGAAGTTTTAGGAGAAAAACACCCCGATACCCTCATAAGCCTGAATAATTTGGCGGGTATTTATAAAGATATAGGGCGGTTCTCTGAGGCCTCGCCATTGTATGGAAAAAGTTACCGTTTGACAAACGAAGTTTTAGGAGAAAAGCACCCCTCTACCCTCAGCAGCCTGAATAATTTGGCGATGATTCATCAAGCCACTGGAGAGTTATTTTCGGCCAGGATTTTATCTGAAAAATGCTACCGTTTAAGAAGAGATGTTTTAGGAGAAAAACACCCTGATACCCTCATCAGCCTGAATAATTTAGCTGGAATTTATCAAGACAGCTTACGCTTATCTGATGCCTTAACTTATAACAACCAAATTCTCCAATATTATGAACAAGGGCAATTTGAACAAGCTTTGCCTTTAGCTGAAAAGGCTCTTGAAATCCGTACTGAAATTTTAGGAGAAAGGCACCATAATACCCTCACTAGCCGGAATAGTTTGGCGAGTATTTATGGTTCTATAGGACGGTTCTCTGAGGCCTTGTCATTGCATGAAAAAGGCTACCGTTTGAGAAAAGAGGTTTTAGGAGAAAAACACCCCGATACCCTCATTAGCCTGAATAATTTGGCGTCCTCTTTTCATAAAATGGGGCGATTCTCCGAGGCCTTGCCGTTGTATGAAAAAGGCTATCGTTTGAGAAAAGAGGTTTTAGGAGAAAAGCACCCCGATACCCTAACTAGCCTGAATAATTTGGCGGTAATTTATGATTCTATAGGGCGGTTCTCTGAGGCCTTGTCATTGTATGAAAAAAGCTACCTTTTGCATAAAGAGGTTTTAGGAGAAAGGAACCCAGATAGCTTCTCTAGCCTGAATAATTTGGGGATGATATATAAAGATATGGGACAGTTATCTCAGGCCTTGCCGTTGCTTGAAAAAAGCTACAGTTTGACAAACGAAGTTTTAGGAGAAAAACACCCCTCTACCCTCCTTAGCCTAGGTAATTTGGCGGCTATCTATAGATACCTAGGACGGTTCTATGAGGCTTTACCTTTGTTTGAAAAAGCTTACCGTTTTAAAAAAGAGGTTTTAGGAGAAAAACACCCCTCTACCCTCACGAGCCTGAATAATTTAGCTAGTATTTATCGAGAAACAGGACGGTTATCAGAAGCCTTGCAGTTGCTTGAAAAAGCTTACAGTTTAAAAAAAGAGGTTTTAGGAGAAAAACACCCTGATACCCTCACGGGCCTGAATAATTTAGCTATTCTTTATCAAGAAACAGGACGGTTATCAGAAGCCTTGCCGTTGTCTGAAAAAGCTTACCGTTTAAAAAAAGAGGTTTTAGGAGAAAAGCACCCCTCTACCCTCGTAAGCCTGAGTCAGTTAGCTATTGTTTATGAATACACAGGACGGTTATCAGAAGCTTTGCCGTTGTCTGAAAAATCCTACCGTTTCCAAAAAGAGGTTTTAGGGGAAAAGCACCCACATACCATCTTAAGTCTTAAGAATTTAGCTAGGCATTATTATGATAATGGACAGTCATTAAAAGGATTACCATTGCTTGAAAAATCCTACCGTTTACAAAAAGAGGTTTTAGGGGAAAAGCACCCACATACTATCTTAAGTCTTAATAATTTAGCTAGGTATTATTATGATAATGGACAGTCATTAAAAGCATTACCATTGCTTGAAAAATCCTACCGTTTACAACAAGAGGTTTTAGGGGAAAAACACCCAGATACCATAAGCATTCTTAATAATTTGGTTCGGATTTACACAGAGCCTTTTATAATTCTAAACACTTTCGATATTCTTTATTCAGACACTGAATGGTTATTAAAATCCTTGCCATTGTTTAAAAAAATCTACCATTTTAGCAAAGAAATTTTAGGGGAAAAGCACGCTTCCACCCTCACTTACCTGAATCATTTGGCAGCAATTTACCAGGCTATAGGACAGTTATCTGATGCCTTACCTTTGTATGAAAAAGGCTATCGTTTGAGAAAGGAGGTTTTAGGAGAAAAACACCACTCTACCATCGCTAGCTTTAATAAATTGTTAGAAATAGCTCATAATTACAACAACCAAATACTTAAATATTACCAAAAGGAGCAATTTGAAGAAGCTTTACCTTTTGCTGAAAAAGCCCTCGAAATTAGGACTGAAATTTTAGGCGAAAAACACCATCACACACGGATAAACATTAATATTTTAGCGTTGATTTACCAAAACACTGGACGCTTATCAGAAGCCTTACCATTATTTAAAAAAGCTTACCGTTTAGAAAAAGAAGTTTTAGGAGAAAAACACCCAGATACCCTCAATATCCTGAATAATTTAGCTAGTATTTACAATGTAATAGGACGGTTATCTGAGATTTTGCCATTGTATGAAAAAGGCTACCGTTTGCATAAAGAGGTTTTAGGAGAAAAGCACCCCTCCACCATCAGAAGCCTGGATACTTTGGCAATTATTTACAAAGATATAGGGCTGTTATCTGAGGCCTTGTCGTTGTCTGAAAAAGCTTACCGTTTGCATAAAGAGGTTTTAGGAGAAAAACACCCAAGCACCCTCATTAACATGACTAATTTAGCTAGTATTTACAAAGATATAGGGCTGTTATCTGAAGCCTTGCCGTTGTCTGAAAAAGCTTACCGTTTAAAAAAAGATATTTTAGGAGAAAAACACCCCGATACCATCAATAGTCTGAATAATTTAGCTAGTATTTACAATGCAATAGGACGATTATCTGAAGCCTTGCTATTGTCTGAAAAGGCTTACCATTTAAAAAAAGAGCTTTTAGGAGAAAAACACCCCGATACCATTAATAGTCTGAATAATTTAGCTAGCATTTACAATACAATAGGACGATTATCTGAAGCCTTGCCCTTATTTGAAAAAAGCTACCGTTTGTATAAAGAAGTTTTAGGAGAAAAGCACCCATCTACCCTCAATAGCATGAGAAATTTGGCAGTTATTTATGATGAAAAAGGACGGTTATATGAGGCCTTGTCGTTGCATGAAAAAAGCTACCGTTTGTATAAAGAAGCTTTAGGAGAAAAGCACCCATCTACCCTCAGTAGCCTGAATAGTTTAGCTAGCATCTTGAATAATTTAGCTAGTATTTATGAAGACACAGAACTATTATCAAAAGTTTTGCCGTTGTCTGAAAAAGGTTACCGTTTGAATAAAGAGGTTTTAGGTGAAAAGCACCTATCTACCCTCAATAGCCTGGAGAATTTAGCTGTTATTTACAATGCAATAGGACGGTTATCTGAGGCTTTGCCATTGTATGAAAAAGGCTACCGTTTGTATAAAGAGGTTTTAGGAGAAAAGCACTATTACACCCTCGCAAGTCTGAATAATTTGGCTTATTTTTATTATAAACAAGGCCAAATTAACAAAGCCATTAAACACTTTGAAAAATTAATCAAAGGTGTAGAAAACCTACGAAGTGGCAATTTCTCAGCCAAAAACCGCCAAGCCTTATTCAAAAAATGGGTACATAGTTACTTTTGGCTTTCACATCTATACATAAATAAATCCCGCTCAACTAATGCTTTCCGCCTATCCGAACTCAGTAAATCTCGTACTTTACTTGAATTTTTAGCCGCCAAACGCGCCGCCCAAGAAAGTGGACTTACCAAAACAGAGCAAGACAAATTACAGGATTACCAAGCTCGTTTAGCTTTTTTCAATAATAAGATTGCTAAAGCATTACAAGAAAATCGCCTAGATGACAGAGTGCGTTTAGAAACTGATAAAAATCAATTCATCACCGAACTGAACCAGTTTCATAATGAGTTAATGGCAAAATATCCAAAATATGCCCAACTCAGCAAGGTGCAAATTATTAGTGCCAAAGATGGTGCTAAATTGTTACCAAAAAACGCATTACTAATCAGCTACCTTGTTTATGAAAATGAGGCATTAGCTTTTACCCTACAAAGAAATGGCAAGCTCACCACGCACTATTTAGGAAAAAACCCTGAACTCCAAAAAGACATAAAAAACTACCGACGGTATCTCTCATCTTTGGAAAGTAAAAATCGAAGCACTCCACAACGATTTGGAAAAACGCCGCTTCAAAAAAGGAAAGAACTCAACCAAAAACTAACAAAACACCTATTAGAGCCACTTAAAGACATAATCAAAGATAAAACACATTGGATTATTTCACCATCTGGAGTTTTAGCAACGCTACCATTTGAAACCTTACATATGGAAGGTTCCGAGCAACCAGTGATTGCCCAACACCAAATCAGCTATGTGCAATCTTTATCTGTTTTAGCTATGTTGAAACAACGCGATAAAGCTTACAAAAGTCTTGATAATCGGGGT
>JAUXCJ010000020.1 GCA_030618965.1 Thiomargarita sp. | reverse complement strand
GGGAGGGAGAAGTTAAATAAATTAAATGAGATAATAGAATATGAGTCGTTTATTTAATGTTGCAGTAGTGGGTGCAACGGGTGCGGTTGGGGAAACGATGATGTCCATTCTGGAGGAGCGCAATTTTCCAGTGGATAATTTATATCCTTTAGCCAGTGAGCGTTCAGCAGGTAAGCGAATCAACTTCAAAGGTAAATCGCTTGTTGTTGGTGAGTTAGACAAGTTTGACTTTTCCAAGGTACAAATTGGTCTTTTTTCACCCGGGGCTTCAGTTTCAGCCATTTATGCGCCGCGTGCGGCTGAAGCTGGCTGTGTGGTGGTGGATAATACTTCTCAATTTCGTCGAGATAAGGATATTCCTCTTGTTGTACCAGAAGTGAATCCTCATGCTGTCGCACAATATAAGTCTCGCAATATCATCGCTAATCCGAATTGTTCAACAATACAAATGTTGGTTGCCCTTAAGCCAATTTATGATGCGGTAGGGATTGAGCGGATTAATGTCGCTACTTATCAAGCTGTTTCTGGTACGGGTAAAAATGCCATTGAGGAATTAGCGAGTCAAACAGTAGCATTACTCAATCTTAAACCAATTAGCTCCAAAGTATATCCAAAACAAATTGCTTTTAATGTTTTGCCACAGATTGATATTTTCATGGAAAATGGTTACACCAAAGAAGAAATGAAAATGGTGTGGGAAACTCAGAAGATTTTCGAGGATGAGTCGATTTTGGTTAATCCAACCACTGTCCGTGTGCCAGTTTTTTATGGGCATTCTGAAGCGGTGCATATTGAAACCCGTGATAAAATCACTGTTGAACAGGCTCATGAGCTTTTGAAAAACGCACCTGGTGTTGTTTTGATGGATAAGCGCGAAGATGGGGGTTATCCAACTGCTGTTAGTGAGGGGGCTGGTAAAGACCCGGTTTTTGTTGGACGTGTTCGTGAAGATATTTCTCATCCGCGTGGTCTTAATTTGTGGATCGTGTCGGATAACATTCGGAAAGGGGCAGCATTAAATAGTATTCAAATTGCCGAACTTTTGGTCAAAAACCATATATAATTTATAATTATTCGGGGCGGTATCAAATCGCCCTGCTAAGGAGATTGTGTGAATGCGTAAACTAACAATAATCCTAGCCTTGATCTTGACACTCTTCGCAATGGAAGTTTATGCGCTAGGAGTAAGTCATATCCGGGTATCTTCAAAACTTAATGAACCCTTCAATGCTAAATTAGATATTTCCTCCATTCCAAAAACGAGTAGATCTAGTATCCAAGTGCGTCTCGCATCGGCGACTGATTTTAAGCGAGCCGGCTTAGATCGTCTCTATGTGCTTACAAAATTACAATTTACAATTCAAACCGTTAGCCAAAATAAGGCTGTTGTTCATATTACAACCGAACAAACGATCACAGAACCTTTTCTCAATTTTTTAGTTGAAGTTAAGTGGATAGGCGGGCGGATGTTGCGTGAATATACGGTTTTGTTAGACCCACCTTTATATAAAGATACTGTTAGTGCCCCCTTTCAGCCTGTGAGGAAATCTCCTAGAAAAACAGTTCGCGTTTCTAGAACAACTGAAAAACCATTCATATCTGGAGACCCTTATACTATAAGTAGGCGTGATAGTTTGTGGAAAATTGCTAAAAGAACCCGCCCAAGTGGAGTTTCTATACGGGAACATATGCGTAGAATTTATAATGCCAATCCACATGCCTTTATCGGAGGAAAGAAAACTTTAATCAAGGCAGGAAAGGTAATACACATACCAGGGTGGACGAATCAGGGTAGAAGTCCAAGGAGAACTAGACGAGCACCTGATAATTTTAGAACTCCTAGTGCTACAACACCGAATGTGGGGCCTCGCTTAGTTATAACAAGACCGACAGCGCCTGTCGAACCTCCAGCGGGGAGAAGTAACAGAGCAGAAATTGAAAAATTACAGAAACAAATTCGGAAAATTAGTGCAAGTAATACTAGAATTACTTTGAAAAATGAAGATTTAAAAAAAGATGTCCTAAAAAATCGGGATTTGGTTGTAACGATGAAAAAGCAACTTGATGAGTTACATAAAAATCTTACTCTTCAAAATAAGCGAATGGCTGAGTTACAAAGTCAATTGACAGAGCAAAGGCGAGATAATCAGGAACTCAAAAATAAAATTGCTAAGTTAAGTGAAAGTGCAAGTGTAAGAAGTGCAAGTGCAACAGATAAAACGCAACTTGTCCCAGCAGCACCACCGCCACAACCAGACGTGCCTGTACGAGTAGCAGTAACTCCTCCACAACCAGCTACTAAAGATAAAAATGATCAAGCTACTACGCCCGTGCCTTATATACATTTGATTTTGTCTGAAGTAGCATCAAATTTAGATATTCAGGTTCAAAAAGAAGTGAGTCAACAACTGCAAGCTAATCCATCGCTTAAGGATAAAATGGCAGCTTTCCCTATTTTTTTAGCCCAAACCTCAAATGTTAAAGTAGCACCTCTGGATCTGTCTCCTAAACAACTTGCTGATTTACAAAACAAACTTGAAATACAAATTGAGTTACAATTGGGAAATAAACCCGATTTAATAAGTAGAATAACGGAAGAATTCTATGGTTCACCTGATAAAATAGCGAAATTAATGACTGAGTCAGTTATTGTGCAGTTTAAGAAAGGTACTCCTAAAGAAATTGCTAAGTTAGTTAAAAGCTTAGGAATTGATATTTCAAAACCAGCTTCATTGGTGGAGACTGCAAACTTAGTTACTGATTTAAAACAAGGATCGCTGAATGAATTTATCAAGATGATGGCAAAATCAAAAGTGGCTCAGTTACAAGCAAAGTCGCCAGAAGAAATGGCCCAATTCGTAGATAAGTCTGATGAGGATTTAGTAAGAAAGGCAAAAGTATTATTGAAGCAAGCGATGGATAATTGGATAATCGTGATACTTGCTTTAGTTGGTGGTATTCTCATACTATTCCTAGTACGTTTGAAGAAGAACAAGTTATCAATTTTGCCTAGGAATTTAGCTTTACCTAAGTCCATGAAAAAAGAAATGAATGTGCAAACAGGACCGAGGTATCTAGGAAATCAGGAATCTAATGAAATTTATAAACAAGTCTTTTTAGACGAAGTTCGACGAATAAATAATGAGGAGGAAACCGAGTCTGAGTTTAAACCTAGTCAGGCAGCAATTACTCAAAATGTTGCTTCTATCCCTGAAGGTGATGAGGAATTGCGTGAAGAAGTCGAATTGTACAAGGCTTATGAGCGTTATGATAAAGCCGAAGAATTGTTGAGAGAGGCTATTGAACAATACCCTGATTATCCGGAATATCGTTTCAAGTTACTGGAAATTCATACGGCTGTGAATGATGTTGATAAATTCAAGGAGGATGCGGCATTATTGTATAATGCGGTTAATGGTAAAGGGTCTTTATGGAACAAGACGTTAGAACTATGGGAATCTTTAGCACCTAATCAAGTATTATTGAGTCCTGAAAATTTAACTTTCCCTACTACTATTGAAGATAAGACTGAAGAACCAAATTTTAAAGAGTTACTAGAAAAAGAGTTACTACTAGAAAAAGCAACTAGAACTGGGAGTGATGATGATCTCCAAGGTATGGAACTCCCGCCGATAACGACAAATCAGGCAAGTAGTAATATATCTGGTAGTAATCAATCTGATGATTTAGGTGAGGATTTTAATTTTGATGATGAAACTGGGAAAGTTAAAATTGTCGAAAAAGGGGTAGAGCCAGAGGCTAATAAGGAGACAGAAACAACAGAATTTTCACTGGATGATGATTTGTTATTCGAGGATTCTGGGACGGCAAAGTTGGATACTGGTAATCAAAGCGAATTTGACTTAGTAGATGAATTGTCCTCAGATAAGGTTGAGTTATCATTAGATGAGAGTGAGTTTTCCTTAGATAGCGGTAATGACAAAACCAACGGATTATCATTTGAGGATGAATTGTCCTCCTCCTTAGATACGACGGATTTGTCTTTGGATACTGGTAATCAAGGCGAATTTGACTTAGAAGAGGAATTGTCCTCACTAAATAGTGCTGATCAAAAAAACAGCGGATTATCCTTAGAAGAGGAATTATCAGCAGTTGAAGAAGATGAAGTTGGTGCCTCAGATGGAACCGTGTTTCTTGTCGAAAAGGAGACGGTGATTGAGGATAACCAAGAGACACTTAATGATAACAGCTTAACAGACAGTTTATCCCTTGAAGATGAATTGTCCTTACTAGAGAGTGTTGATCAAAAAGACAGCGAATTATCTAGCGGATTATCCTTAGATGAGGAATTATTAGCAGTTGAAGAAGATGAAATTGGTGCATCAGATGGAACCGTGTCTCTTGTCGAAAAGGAGACGTTGACTGACGATAAGCTAGAAGAAACAACATTAGAGGATAATGAAACAGATGATTTATTCTCGCTAAAGGATGAGAACGATAGCACAGCAACAAAGGACTTGTCTTTAGAAGATGAACTCTCATGGCTAAATGATGATTCATCGTTTGATAAAAGTAAAGATACTGATATAGCAGAGGGTTTATCATCAGTTGATGATTTATTAAATGATGACTTATCATTAAGCAATGATACGGAAAGCAAGGCTTTGTTGGAAGATGATGAGTTTGATTTCAGTACCTTAAACTCGGATAAAAAATCCCAAAATTCAGAAATGAGTAGCCTATTTGATGACGATGTTGATCTTTCCACAAATGAGAAAAGCGATGATTTAGATGATTTATTAAGTCAACTGGATACTGAAGAAATGTCCGAGTTAGAGGGTAATCCACTTAATGGTCAATTCGATTTAGCGCAGATGTATATCGATATGGATGATAATGAATCTGCCCGCAAAATTCTTGAAGAGCTTTTAGAAAGTTCTAATGGCGAAGAAAGGCGACTAGCTCAAAAAATGATAGCAGCACTTGCCTAAGTCTTAACTGATTTTGCATCCTGTTATACGATTGGCTTGTTTTATGTTACTGGTTGCCGGATTATCGGTAACCAGTAACATAATATTTACATTGCCCTTATTTTTGTTGTTCTTTAGAAGGTATTGCACATTTTCATCAGTCTTGCCTTTTTTGAAACGCCTACGCTGGTTCTTCCTATCTTTGTTTATTTTGAATCTCTGGTTTACTTCTACAACATTCACTTTGTTGCCCAATATGCTAGGGATTTTATTGGCGTTGGAACGGGTTATTGTGCTGATTATTTTCGTACTTGCTGCTCATCTTCTGCTAGCAACAACATCAACTCAGCATATTATTGCTGCCCTACAATGGTATTTTATCCCATTGAATAATATAGGATTTAATACTGATAAATTGGCAATACGCCTTGCCTTAGTACTTGATATCGTACAGACTGTACAAACACTTTATATAAAGAAGTCGCCTACAATGAGCAAAAATCCGGTTAAAATCATTAGTAAGAGGGTATCAGGATTACTATTGGAAGTGCTTACCCGGGCTGAAACAACGCCGTTACGCACCTTAGAAATTCCTCATTTTTCAAAACCGCCATTGTGGCAATGGGCTTATCCGTTATTTTTGTTTGGATTGATTTTAATAGGAAAGTGAGGAAAATGAGAATAGCTTTAGGCATAGAATACGTAGGTAGTGATTTTTTTGGCTGGCAATACCAGCCTCATGCCCGCAGCGTACAAGCTTGTGTAGAAACAGCTTTATCTAAAGTAGCCAATCATCCCATCAAAGTGGTTTGTGCTGGGCGCACCGATACGGGGGTACACGCTTTAGGGCAAGTAATACATGCCGATGTCACAGCACAGCGTAGTATGCGTTCATGGCGATTAGGAACCAATACTCATTTACCAAATGATGTCAGCGTGTTATGGGTGCAGCCTGTTGAGGAAAATTTTCATGCTCGTTTTTCAGCATTGGCACGCCACTATCGTTATGTTATTTTAAATCGCCCAAGTCGCCCCGCTGTTTTATTCAAAAGAACTACTTGGGCATTTAAAAAATTAGATGTGGAAGCAATGCAAATAGCAGGCAATTATTTATTAGGTAAGCATGATTTTTCATCCTATCGTGCTATTACTTGTCAAGCAAAAACAGCTATACGAACTATTTCGCGCTTAAGCGTTTTTCGTATCAATGAACGAGTGATTATAGATATTTCAGCGAATGCGTTTTTACATCACATGGTACGGAATATTGCAGGCGTATTGATGAGCATCGGTTACGGAGAGCAATCCCCAGAATGGGCAAAAATTCTTTTAGAAGCGCGGGATAGAAGCATAGGCGGAGTGACAGCACCGCCTGATGGACTCTATTTCTGTGCGGTAGATTATCCCTTACCTTATATTTTTCCAAAGGCTAATTTAAGTTTTGCTTAAACGTTGCATCTTGCTATATAAAGTTGTGCGATTAATCCCTAAAATGCGGGCTGCTTGACTCAGATTACCTTTACTGCTTTCCATAGCGGCATTGATATAACGGCGTTCCCTTTCAAGTAAAACTTCATCCAGAGAAAAATTGTCTTGATTTAGTTGATTAAGAATGCTTTGTTCATAATTATCGGTACTTGGTTTTTGAGTTAACTGGATTTCCAGTTCTTCTTCTAATTGTGTCTTGTTAATCAATTGGTTGGAATATTTAGCACCGATACGAATCACAATATTACGCAATTCACGAATATTACCCGGAAAATGATATTTTTGCCAAGATTGTTTTGCTTCTTCATCTAATTGAAATAAGGTTCCCATTTTAGCATAAAATGCTTGAAAGTAATTTAATAATAAAAAATTATCATTATCTCGTTCAGATAATGGCGGTACTTTAATCGTTAAAACGCTCAGTCTATGGTACAAGTCTCCACGAAATTGCCCACTTTTGACTTCTTCATGTAAGTTCCGGTTAGTAGATGCAATAATGCGTGCTTTTGATTGTCGTACTCGTGTTTCTCCTAGCCGATAATATTCTCCATTTTCTAAAACACGCAGTAGCTTAGATTGCAATTGTAACGGCATATCGCCTATTTCATCTAATATCAAGCTGCCTTCGCCAGCATCTTCAAAAAAACCGGAACGTGCTGTATTCGCTCCGGTAAAAGCACCTTTAGCATGTCCAAATAGTTGCGCTTCAAGCAGTTCGGTTGTAAAAGCGGCGCAGTTGACGGTTAAGCAGGGAGCTTTGTTGTGTTCACTTTGTGTATGTAGGCATTGTGCAACTAATTCTTTACCTGTGCCTGATTTTCCTTGCACTAATACTGAAAATGGTAAATTAGCAAATTGTTGTATTTGGGTAAGCAAGGTTTTCATAACTGGGCTTTGTCCAATCATTCCACATTTTTCTTTTTTGGTTTTAGTCGGTTGCTGCTCCGCTTCAAGTATCATCAGTTGATGTTTTAGCCGTGTTTTAAGTAGTTCCATGTCACACAGTTTAGGAATAAAATCGACGGCTCCCAAGGTTAAGGCATGACGCACATTTTCTTGCGTGTCTTGCCCTGATAGGATCAGAATTTTAATTGATGGATTAAAGGTGAGTAATTCGGAAACTAAAGCAAAACCTTCATCTGGCTTCTCTGGATCAGGTGGTAAACCAAGATCAATTAATGCTAGTTCTGGTAATGTTGGAAGCTTATATAATAAGCGTTTGGCTTCATCGCGGCTGTCAGCAATATAAACGGTAAAATCTTCTTTTAAGACAAAAGCTAAAGATTCACTTATTAATGAATCATCATCAACTAATAGTAAACTGGGTAAGTTTGTCATAATTTCTGTTATTTAATAAACTTATTGAATTTATTAAGTAATATAGCTTAGCACCGTCACAATTGGCTCTTTTGTCATTCCGACGATAGGAGGAATCTTTCTTTTGCCGTACAATAAGATTTCTCCTATCGTCGAAATGACAGAAAAAAGAAAAAACTTGATTATCAAGTTTTAACTAATCCCAATCCTTTCGTAATTTCTAAAGTCAATCTGCTTTGATTGAGTGTGTAAAAATGCAAGCCGGGTGCGCCGCCTGCTAATAGGCGTTCACATAAGTTAGTTAGCACATCCACACCAAAGGCTTGCAGACTTTCTTTATCATCTCCAAAATCTTTTAAACGCCAGCGCAACCAACGTGGTACTTCTGCGCCACAAGTATCGGAAAAGCGCACCAGTTGTTCAAAATTAGCAATTGGCATAATCCCCGGTACAATAGGAATATCAATACCGCGCTCAGCGCAACTGTCTATGAGACGAAAATAGGCATCGGCATTATAAAAATATTGTGTAATAGCACTATTTGCACCTGCTTCTACCTTTTGTTTGAAATAATCCAAGTCCTCTTTAGCACTATGCGCTTGTGGATGGAATTCTGGATAAACAGCTACTTCGATATGAAAATGTGATCCAGTTTTCGCACGGATAAATTCAACTAATTCATTAGCATAGCGTAATTCTCCAACTTCTCCTCCTGACCATCCAGATGGCTTGTCACCCCGCAAAGCGACAATGCGTCGAATATCGTGCGCTTGATAATCTTGTAATAACTTGAGAACATTCTCTTTGGTGCTGCCAATACAAGATAAATGGGGTGCTGCTTCAGCACCTGATTGTTGAATATCAAGAACAGTTTCAAAGGTTTTTTCCTGCGTTGAGCCGCCGGCACCAAAGGTGACTGAAAAATAAGCTGGCTGCAAGATTTGCAATTGTTCGCGTATTTTGCCTAATTTTTGGACACCTTGTTCGGTGCGTGGTGGAAAAAATTCGCAACTGATTATTTTTGATGTCATGGAGTTTTCCAATGTACTTGATGATTAATATTAAGAGATAATTATAAAAATATGTTTAAAATAGCAAGCTGGAATGTTAATTCCCTAAGAGTCCGCCTACCACAGGTATTAGACTGGTTAAAAACTAATCAGCCAGATATTCTTGCTTTGCAAGAAACGAAAATGACTGATAATCAGTTTC
>JAUXCJ010000177.1 GCA_030618965.1 Thiomargarita sp. | reverse complement strand
TATAATAACCTTTCCTCTAGTACTATATATTTCATATAAATATTATTACATATAAAGGAAAATTAATGAATTTTCTAAAACTGACGGCTACAACAGCAGCTGTGATTTTATTAAGCACAAGCACACTTAGCTATGGTGTTGAGAACCAGGCTAATGGTTTTAAGTTGTTTTCAAATTCCTTGCTTTATTTTCAATTTCGTCCTCGCTATGAGTATGCAGATACTGAAAACAATCCTAATCAAAGACGTGCTGAAGCACTGACTAGCAGAACCCTTATAGGGGGTAAATTTGGTGGAGTGGCTGGCGTACAAGGTCTGAAAGCGAATATTGAGGCGATCAATGTCAGCCATTTTGGGATCCTTGATGATTACAGTCCAGAAAATAGCGACTATCAAACCATTGCCGATCCATCACAAACAAGGATTAGCCAAGCTAATCTGGATTACACAATCGCAGGTACGAGTTTCATAGTAGGTCGTAAAATGTTAGCCTTGGACAATCACCGATATATTGGTCATGTTGGTTGGAGACAAATGCCACAGACTTTCGATATGATTGGGGCGATTAGTAATAGTATTGAGAACCTAACTGTGACTGCTGCATACATCAGCAGAGTTAACCGGATATTTGCGAATGATGATCCTAGCAGCACACTGGATACCAATACTACTATACTAAATGCCAGCTACGCCTTTGCCCCAGAATTGAAACTGACAGGATACGGGTATATGATCGCCAATGTTAACGATACCTTTGGGTTGAGAGCAACAGGTGGAATGAAATTTCCTTGGGGTAAAGTCAGTTACGAAACTGAATATGCGAATCAGAGCAAGGCCAGCCTAGAAGAGGATTCCCCAAACCTATTGGGAAATGGTCATGAGACGCCTGATGTTGATGCTCAGTACAGCAAATTGGGTGTGAAAGTGAATGCTAGTGGCTTTGTTGCGGGTATTGATTATGAGGTTTTAGGAAAAAGGGCAGGAGCCAAAGGTACTGGTAATACTGGTGCCTTCAGTACCCCATTGGCAACCCTTCACGGTATGAACGGTTGGGCGGATAAATTCTTAACAACGCCAGAGGACGGACTCGTAGATACTAGTCTCACTTTGGGATACGTTGACAAAAACATTGGTAGAATTATCGCGATTTATCATATGTTTGAAAGTGATAGGGGCAACAAAGATTATGGTGATGAATTTGACATTATTTATGCCAAGAAGCTTTCTAAAAGTCTGAGTTTGATTGCCAAGGCAGCCCTTTATAATCAGGGTGACGATTTGAATAATAATGACACCACCAAATATTGGCTGATGCTAGATTATAAATTCTCACAATAGTATCATTATCCATAAATCCTCATAAAAATCATAGTTAAAAGTGATTTTTATTGAGGATTTTTAGCTTGATTTATCCTTTCACAACGTTTATATTAGTCCCATCTCAAATCAAATTCCATCAATCCAGAGAGAAAAAAACTATGATATTTTCAAAACACATTTTGGCAGCGGCTGTTATTCTACTACTAGGAACAGCTTGCAACACAGTACCTGTTGCTGATACTGAAGAACAACTAAGTGCTCAGACTGCTGGCTGCGTTTTACCAGAAGTTGAATCAATGGAAACACCAATGACTGGTAAAGGGAAGGAAAGCACTGGCGAAGAAAAAACTCAAGAAGCAGCGGGTTGTATTTTGCCAGAGGGTCCTGAATAAGTTGTGTCTCAATCACAACTTACAAAAATAAAACGGGCAATCCCCTTGTGGCTGCCCTTTACATTTTATAAATTTCCATATTAAGAGCGAAAAATGAGAATGAAAGAAATCTTAAAACGAAATCAATTTATTATTGTTTTTTTTGTGTTCATAACACTAAGTGCTTGTGGTGGAAATCAGGTAGTACCAAGCACGACTTCAACAGCCACCTCAGCACCAGTCTCAACAACAGATGTCCCCAAAAACAAGAGGACAGATTTAGATCTGTACTTAACCTCAGCAGATACTTTTAAATTACTGAGCACAGAAGAAGAACGCAAAAAAACTTTGTTTATTGATGTTCGTACCGAAGAAGAATATGACAATGGTACACCTACACTCGTCGATGACAATGTGCCTATGTACAATAAGGGTGAAAACAAAAAACCTCTAGTAGCTAATCCAGATTTTCTCACCGACGTTGCAGATTATCTTGAAGGTAAGGGACTCAATAAGGAAAGTCGCATTATCTTGATATGCCGCGAAGGTAATCGGAGTACAAGAGCGGTCAATGCGTTAGCAAAAGAAGGTTATAAAAACGTTTACCACGTCATTGATGGCATTGATGGATGGAAACAGAATAAACTTCCGTGGCTTGAGTGATTTAAATTTGGAGTCCAAAGCTTTAGCTTTGGACTCCAATTATGGTTTAGTACTTAATACAACAAATACGGTCTTCTAATTTCAGCCCATTGTTTTTCATCCTTTCTCAGGCGTTCATCAAAATCGGTAGGTTTAGCACTTGAATCATCTACCCATTCTCGCAAAAAAGTCCCGCCACTCAATAAGTCTATCGCCAGTTTCTCTGTTTCATAATTGATTTATAGGAATTTTGTAAATGATAGCAGAACCTTCACCCAATATTGAAAAATTAACATTACCACAAGTAGTTAATCGGCTTCAAACTATTGAAGAACAAGTTAAATTGGTTAATGTACGATTACAATTCCAATCTTCAGTACCTCGTTTTGAATTTTTGATTGAACTTGACGGAAAAATTATTTGGTCAGGATTGGATTTACCCATTGCCTACCCTAAACTTCGCCAGCAATATCCAGACAAAGAATTAGAGATTAGTTGGCGCTCTTCTCCAGTAGTATGGATATGACAAAATTCACTTTTCCGTATTTGGAACAAGAACACCCTATTTTCGGCAAAGTAACCCGTCCATTTATTAAATTATCTCTTTATTCTGGACATTTTAGTCAGTGGTTAAGTGTAAAAAAGGTACTTGCAGATACTGGGGCAGATATATCTGTTATCCCATTACCGTTGGGACAACTGTTGGTGTCTGAGGTGGAGTTAGGGCAACCTATTCAGTTAGGTGGTATGTTATCGTCAAATTTAATGATCAATGCCTTTGTGCATCAAATAGAAGCTAAGATCGGCAATTATACCTTTGAAATGCCTGTGGCGATTTCTACCTCATCAACCATTCCCCCAATATTTGGTAGGCAAAAAGCCCTTGATAGATTTAAGGTTAGTTTTGTTCATGGTTCTGAAATTATTTTAGAGATATAACTTGAACTAAGTACTGAAGAATAAATTATTTGACATATTGGAGTCCAAAGCTTTAGCTTTGGTACTTAAAACTCCCAAAGCTAAAGCTTTGGACTCCAATTATGGTTTAGTACTTAATACAACAAATACGGCCTTCTAATTTCAGCCCATTCGTCTTCGTCCTTTTTCAAGCGTTCATCAAAATCAGTAGGTTTAGCACTTGAATCATTTACCCACTCTCGCAGGAAAGTCCCGCCACTCAATAAGTCTATCGCCAGTTTATCTGTTTCATATTCATAAGGAAAGTTACGCCAAATCTCATAATCTGGATAGGCTAATCGCACCGCTTTCAGCAGCAGGGCGCAAAGTCTATAAGGTTGGAACTGTTGATGTTGGTACGAAGTATTATCTGTGTGGATTTGTATGCCTGCACATAGTTTTCCAGCGTGCTTATGAAAAGTAGGTTCAAAATAGCAAAGTCTAAGCAAACACCCTGTTAACCAATCTGATTGCAAAGCACTCATTCGATTTAGCACTAACTTAAAATCAATATCTGGTGCGCCAATTATTTCAAGTGCTGTTGTTGTACCTCTACCCTCCGATAGCGTTGTTCCCTCAAAAAGGACTGTGCCCGGAAAACAGCGAGCCATATTAAGACTCGACGCATTTGGGCTGGGATTAATCCATGACAGTTCAAGAATAGGCCATCCAAATCCTGGAGCAGCTTCAGGTTTATAATCAGCCATTGGAATCACTTTCAAATCCAGATTCAGATGCTTTAAATCGACAAACCATTTAGCCAGTTCCCCAAATGTCAAGCCGTGTCTCATTATTAGCGGTGCCGCTGCCCCGACAAAACTCTCCCATTCAGCCTCAAGTAGCGTCCCTTCAATAGGCCGTCCAGCTGGATTAGGACGATCCAGAATCCAGACACTTTTGCCATATTTACTACAAGCTTCCAAAACATAGATAAGCGTCGTCACATAAGTATATATTTTAGTGCCAATATCCTGAATATCGACTAAAAGCACATCAAAACTGTCCAGCATTTCTTTAGTCGGGTATCTAACTTCGCCGTATAAGCTAAAAACAGCTATCCCAGATTCTGGATCAGTATAATTCTTAGTTTCGATCATATTATCTTGCTTATCCCCTCTCATTCCATGCTGTGGACCAAAAGCAGATACAACATTGATTTCCGGGCAAGCTATTAAAGCATCAATGGTGTGGCGACATTCACTCGTTAAAGAGGCTGGATGTCCCAGCAAAGCAACACGACGACCTTCAAGCAGCTTTCTCAGTGCTCTATTTTCAATAAATTTGTCGATTCCCAATTTCATGCGATTAACTCTTCTTTAAATTCAGTTCAGATAAAGCTAGTTTATAAAGAGATTCAATTTCTTTACTAAAGGCTACAAAATAAACTGTATCAATACCAGGATTAGCAGCAGTAAAT
>JAUXCJ010000409.1 GCA_030618965.1 Thiomargarita sp. | reverse complement strand
TCTCGTTCCCACGCGCCAGCGTGGTACCGCCGTCACGACGCGCCAGCGTCGCGGCCTGCAAATACGGGACGCTGGCGCGTCCATACTGGGTTACCACGCTGGCGCGTGGGAACCAGAAGAAAATATTGCTATCAATTATCAGCTGTAAATTCCAATTTTCTCCACCGATTAAAGTAGAAAAACACATCACCGGTTTTTGTCGGTTTAAGTTTAGAATATGAACCATCCTTATTAAGCATCATAATCTTTTTATCCAGTACCAAATTACTTAAGGGTGCATATAAAAAAGTATAAGGCTGATCATCGGCAATTATACGATGTAGTTTATGTGTCAACTGCTCTTGAATTGCCTGATCATATTCTTGGCGAATTTCTACAATCAGTGCATCTGCTTCTGGGTTATTGTAGCCAACAAAATTGAGTTGGTTTTCTTCAGATTGGCTGGAATGCCATAATTGATACAAATCAGGATCAATGCCCATACTCCAACCCAGAATAACAGCATCAAACTGACTAGTATTAATAAAATCCTTCAAAAATACTGCCCATTCAAATACTTGTGTATTACACTTGATGCCAAGTTTGTGCCAATTATTTTGAGCAATGGTCAGAATTGCTTTGCGCTGCATATTACCGTTATTCGTAATCAGATTAAACTCAAAAATTTTACCGTCCTTTTCAAGCCAACCATCGGCGTTTTTATGCCAGCCGAGTTCTGCAAATATACGCAAGGCTTTTTTAGGGTTATAAGGAGTCGCTTTAATCTTTTTATCATACCATAGAGTATTTTTAGGATAAGGGCCAGTAATTCGCCGCGCTTCGCCATAAAGAATATATTTAATAATTTCATCGACATTAATTGCCATGCCTAGAGCTTGTCGTACACGCTTATCGGCAAATAGTGGTTTGCGATTATTATAACCAATATAACTATAACCAAAGCCAAGACTAGAAAAGGATTGATAATTTTTATCTTTTTTATAACGGGCAGCTTGATGAGGTTGCGGACTATAAGTATCAATAGCTCCGGTGCGAAATTCAACTTCTTGAGTCACCGCATCAGGAATCACGCGATAATAATAATCCTTATATTGTGGAGGCTCTTCCCAATATTTATCATTGCGAATCAAATGGATGAACTCATCCCCTCGCCATTCCACAAAAATAAATGGCCCAACTCCGATAGGATGACGATTAAACTGACTATCACGCATTCCAAAAGCTGTACGCGCCTCTTTTGACAAATTACGCGCTTTCATTTCTTGCAACATTTTGGTTTTATTGAGCAAATGTTCAGGCAAAATCCCTATAGCCCAAGCATTAATCGCTGGCGAAAATAGCCGCTTGTACACAACACGCACAGTGTACTTGTCTACAATCTCCACGGCTTTAATCGGTTCAAAATCTGAGGCACGCGGTGATAGATTTTTTGGATTCATAATGGATTCATAAGTAAACTTGACATCTCCGGCATCAAATTCATGGCCATCGTGAAAATATACACCCTGCCGTAAATGGAACAAAATCACCGGATTATGCTCAACAACAGCCTCATCAATATTAATAATAGGCTTTAATTGCTCAAAAAAATCTTGCTCAACCCACTTGAGAGAAAACTTGAGCCGTTCCGGTTTTTCAACAGTAGCAGGAATTAAACTAATATCAGTCACCAAGGGACTATCTTTTAGAGCTGGTTTAATTTTAGTAAGAATTTCCTCACCAGTTCCAGTTTTAACCACAATATAAGCCGATTCAGTTATCACCCAACGTGTTGCCAAACGCCCCCGTAGCTTCAAATTTTCATCATAATCAAGTAAACCTTCAAAAACTAAACCTGTAATCCTACCACTCGCACTATCCGCATTTAAAATCGGATTTAAAATTTTAGCATCGCCAATGGAGGCTTCGATAAATTTAACCGCACGCTCAGGATTTCCCTTAGTTTGAGTTTCATAAGTCGGCACCCAAAAATAAGATTGTAATAGCACCAAGCTTAAAAGCGTCGGTGCTAGTATTAAAAACCATTTAATTTTCATAGTTAATTTATTGGTGTGTGAAGGTGACAACAAAACCGCCATCTTCTTCGCTTAGCTGTACTGGAAAATTCCACATAATTTCTTACATTTGATAGACGCGAAGCTAGCCCCCAATGCATCTGGTATTGTTAAGCCATGACTTTTACTATAAGTCAACATGAGATTGTATGCTTTGGCAGTTGCACCAGGGGACAAATAATTGAACGGCTCCATTGTTGAGAACGCCACTGCTCAAGCCACGCTCTTGATGATTCTTCTGACATATCATCACGTTGAGCCCACATACCAAAATATTCTGCTTGCCGTACTGAACTACGACTGGTTTGGGTTGATGAAATATCCAAGGCAGCCACTTGACTGCGAAGGAGATTCATCTCGCCGATGAGCTTATCAAGTGTTTTAAGAATATCGACGGATTGAAGTGTATTCATATTTTTTGCCTCTATTATCTTATAAAAAACCAAGATTTTAAAACATATTTGAGGATAATGCTATTAATCTATTTTTGTCATATCTATTACAAATCAGGTATTATTGCTATATCAGTTGATAATTATACTCAAAAGAATCGGTAGTCCCTAAAAACCAATGGAGGTGGGCTAAAATATCCATAATTTCAAGATAAAAACAGAGGTTATTTAAGCGTTAAATCCTTGACAATTATGCGCTGTTTTTTTTGTGTTTTTT
>JAUXCJ010000330.1 GCA_030618965.1 Thiomargarita sp. | reverse complement strand
TTCACAAAAACTGTGGTTATGGACTATTTTGTTATTGCTATTATTTACTCCGTTACTATGGCATTTATGGTGGCGGTATCAAGCCCAACTATTTTTAAAAAGGAAAAGTACATTCAGATATCCAAATATAAAACAATTCTTTGTCAAGGATATAAATGAAGGTATTTTTCAATCGGTGAGTTTAGCGCGTGTTGCCCAACAGTTACGCAAACACACACCCATTGCAACTGATTTACTTGATATAAAAGCCACAATAAAACGCACTATTCAAGCAGGCGGTTGGTTTACGCCGGTTAGCAGCTATTCTAAGACGGTTCCAGAATATTTACTCTTAATAGATAGAGCCACTTTTAAGGATCATCAGAGCCATTTTATTGATGCTTTAATTAATCAACTTATTGCTCAAGGTGTCTTTATTGCTCGTTATTATTTTGATGGTGATCCGCGTCACTGTTATCCTGAAAATAATGAATCTCCACCATTGTTGCTAACAGAACTTGCTGATCATTATCCTACACATCGCTTGCTCATTTTTTCTGATGGTAATGGCTTTATTGATCCGATTAGTGGCGAAATTGTCCCTTGGATTGAGCAATTTTCAGTGTGGACACAAAAAACATTTTTCACATTAGAACTGCCTGAACAATGGGGTTATCGAGAAAAGTTATTAGAAGAAGCGAATTTTCTTATCTTGCCAGCGAATGAAAATGGCTTAACCACGTTAGTAGAATCGATTAATGCTGGAACGTGGCAACGTCCCTACCCAAAGAAGGCTACGGAGGATTTCACCGCATTTCCTGCTTATTTCAATGATTTCTCCCATTGGTGGTTAGAACGCCACGCACCTGATCGTGCTAAAGTGACAAAATTACTCAAACAAGTACGGGATTTTCTAGGAGATGAAGGGTATTATTGGTTGAGTGCGTGTGCTGTTTATCCAGAATTACGTTGGCAATTAACGCTTTATTTAGGTTATCAACTGAAATCATTGACTGAGGAACGCTTGGCTAAATTAGCGCGTTTGCCTTGGTTTCGCTATGGGTATATGCCAAATTGGTTACGCAAGCAATTGATAAAAGACTTATCTTTGCCCCAAGAGCGTGAAATACGCACCGTATTATATAACCTATTCCTCTTAGATAAACCGTTATCAGATTTTTATTTGGAAATAGCGCAAAAAAACACTTTATCTGCTTTAGCGCCAATGTGGGCTAATAAAAAAGTACCAAAAAATAGTCCATTACATGACGACTATGTCTTTATGACTTTTATGGCAGACAAATTAGCCGTTAAGATACCTAAAATGTTGCGTAATTTATTTTTTCCTCAATCACTACCGAGTTTATTATCAATATTATGGCTAATAATAATGCAGCCAATGACTTTACGTCATCGTTTAAAAGCCTGTGGAATAGAAAACCCCGATACTTCGGTGTTGGGGCTTTGGTTTTCTAAAGATGAAACCTCAATAAAACGTCAATATGTCAAACAGTTCTTGTTGTTACTGTTTGTTGTTATGCCAATTATTTCATGGGCTATAACTTATTTATTTTTTGGAGTCATGTTAGGGTTTTCCATAAAATTTTCAGATTTGGCTGCATTTTTACTTGGAGGTATGCTTGGTGGTATGGTTGGAGGTATGGTTGGTGGCGTGACAGTCGGCATGGCATTCGGAGTGACATTCGGAGTGACATTAGGCATGGAAGGAAGCGTGGTATTCGTCGTGGCAGGAGACGTGGCGAGAGTGATTGGTGGGTGGATAGATGGCAGTATAGGTGTAGTTAGAAACTTGGCTGGTGCTTTAGTTAGTGTTTTGATAGTAACCTTTATTCTTATTGGTATTATCTCTATATACAACCAAAATTTACTTGCTTTTTATGAGTTTATGGTAATATTAATATTTATATTACTAATATTTCTGTTGGGCTATTTACGTTTATGGCTCTATCCTATTGAAGCCCTATGGCAAATTATTTGTTACACCCTACAAAAAACCACCAACTTATCAACACTCCGTTTTGTACCTGTCCTTTATCATAATCTCAGTTTTTTACCACATCCCTTTTTGGCTCGGCATATTGTATTAGGTGCTAAAACCGATCCGAAAATGGCACAAAAGGTTATTGATGCTTGTGCGTTTTCGCCTGGACAACGTCGTGTTGGAGAAGTCGCTTTTGCGCGTATTCAGCAAAATAAACAACAAACAAAATGAACGATAAGCATCTAATTTTTTAAAATTAACAATGAACTACCAAAACAGTATTGCAAAACTTCGTTACTTTGGGATGAACACCGCACAATAGGTAAAAAACTATGGACATCGAATTTGAACGTTTAGAAACTGAAGCAGTTAAAGATAAAATACGGCTCTATTTAGAACGAGTTGAACACTTATACACGCCGATTAAACAATGGTTGACGGCAGAAAACTTAGTCGTTGTATCAAGTCGCGTAGAAACCATTGAAAGACAAGCTATGTATAAAGTCACCCAATTAACGGTGAAAACACCAGAAGGTGAAACATTAGCTGAGATAAAACCAACGAGTTCAAAAGTGATTGTCGGTGAAGGACTGATTGAAATAGAAGGGTGGTTTGGCAAAGAAACACTTGTTTATATGACTGATGGGGGGCCTCAAATAACAAAACCTTCTCGAAATGACCGCACCAAACCAATTATGGTCGCTATGTATAAAGGTATTGAGGTTGATGGTTGGTACTGGATAGAAGATAGTCGCCGAAGAAGAATGCATCTTGTCGATCAAGAACTATTTCTGGAACTAATAACCTTTGTTAGCGATTATGAATTCTGAACCTTTAATGCCTATTTGGGAAGCTTATCTCGTGGCAATAGAAGCCTTGAAAGTTTCTAAACGTGTCGTAATATTTTCTAATAAAGCTAAACAGGCTCTTAATGCCCTTGATGATAATGAACAGGAAATAATCAAGCGAATCAGCTTTGAAAAACATAAGGTTGGCTTAAATCTGTTGAATCGTTGTACAGTGATTGATCAAGTGACTGATTTGACTTTAAAAAATAGTAGCAAAGTGATTGATGATCTATTTGTCTTATCTTTATGGGCCACTTTTGAACGTTATTTGATAGACTTTTTCCAACTAAAAGGCGAAAAAATATGCGAAATCCTTCCGTCTGATTTAGCTGACGTTTATTATGAACATTTATCGAAAGAAATAGAAT
>JAUXCJ010000074.1 GCA_030618965.1 Thiomargarita sp. | reverse complement strand
GTAAAGTTAAATGATGTGATCGAATCTGTCACGGTGGATAGAGAAACCGATGATGCTACCGGTTTGAGTAGAATTGTGGTTATGGATCCTAAAAAACGACCCACTTATGCTAAAGATCTGCGCCCAATGGTTAAACTCGTTGGTATGGACGGCAATGAATTAAATTTAGTAGGTACAGAAAAACCAGCTAATTATTTTTTGCCACCTAATGCGGTTTTAAATGTAGAAGAAGGTTCAGAAGTCATGGTGGGAGATGTCATAGCTCGCTTACCACAGGAATCTTCTAAAACACGAGATATTACTGGTGGTTTGCCACGGGTTGCTGATTTATTTGAAGCTCGCATACCCAAAGACTCCTCGATATTAGCGGAACAAAGTGGTATTGTAAGTTTTGGAAAAGATACCAAAACTCGACAACGCTTGGTTATTAAAGACGCAAATGATGATGCTCATGAAATTCCAATTCCGAAATGGCGGCATATTAGTGTTTTTGAGGGTCAACATGTTGAAAAGGGTGAGGAAGTTGTCGATGGCGCACCTAATCCTCATGATATTTTACGCTTACTTGGTGTGACTGTTTTAACTACTTATATTGTTAATGAAGTGCAAGAGGTTTATCGTTTACAGGGTGTGAAAATCAATGAGAAACATATTGAGGTGATTTTGCGGCAAATGTTACGCAAATTTGCTGTCCTCCACCCTGGAGATACTTTGTTATTACGAGGTGAACTGATTGAGCGTTCTTTGTTGTTGGAGGAAAATGAACGGGCTATCGCTTTGAATAAAGAACCAGCTACTTGGGAACCGAAGTTATTAGGGATTACGAAAGCGTCGTTGGCGACGGATTCGTTTATATCTGCAGCGTCTTTCCAAGAAACTACTCGTGTGTTAACAGAGGCTTCGGTTAATGGGCGTTGTGATGATTTACGCGGCTTGAAAGAAAATGTGATTGTTGGTCGTTTAATTCCGGCGGGTACGGGGTTAGCTTCTCATGAGAAAAAACGGCGAGAGCGTAAGGTTTAGTGCAAGGTAAGCTTGCACTCCAAACTTAATAAGAAAAATAATGAATCCAGAAAAAGTAGTCTTTGGTTTTTTTATAGTAATGGCATTAACCCTCAACTTCGGTTTTTTTGTAGGAGAGCCAGGCAATCCTGATCATCACCATGTTTACGAACTCGTCGCGGCTATATTTGTAAACCTAGTTGCCACAATTCTTAAATTTGGTGATCGCTCACATGTTGGTGCATTACTTCTATCTACTAGCTTCGTTGCCGATTTGCAACTCTTTGCCGCTGCCATTGTTTGGGGGGTTGCGGTTTATGTTCAGCAATTGAGTTTAGCCGGCAGTGTTATGTCTAGCATAGTTTCACTCGCAGGTGGGGCCATGTTTGCTAATATAGTTTCAGTATTGTTATTGGTTATAGAAACGGCCTTTTTACGCCGATGAATATTTTTATTTTTTTGGTCATGCGCCGAATGCGTGTGCCCTTGCTGGTTTTGTTAAGTGTATACACTATTACCATAGTCGGCATGACTTTAATGCCGGGTGTTGATGATCAAGGTAATCCTTGGAAAATGGATTTTTTCCATGCTTTTTATTTTGTCTCCTATATGGGAACAACAATTGGCTTTGGTGAAATTCCTTATCCGTTTTCTGAAGCTCAACGCATGTGGGTAACCTTGTCACTTTATATGACGGTGATAGCATGGATTTATGCTATTGGTACTTTGCTGACATTGGTACAAGATGAGGCTTTACAACGTGCGCTTGTCGAAAGCAGTTTTGCTCGGGCTGTTTCTAATATTCATGAGCCTTTTTATTTAATCTGTGGTTATGGAGATACTGGACGCGCTTTAGTCAATTCTTTAGAGGAACGGCTGTTGCGTACAGTTGTCATTGAGATTAAACAATCGCGCATTGATCTTTTAACCATGGAAAATTATCCGGTTTATGTCCCAGCACTTTGTGCCGATGCCAGCAAACCGCTTCATCTGACTGAAGGGGGTTTAGATAATCCTCATTGTGCTGGCGTGGTTGCACTGACCGATGATAATCTTGCTAATCTGCATATTGCTATCAGCACCCGACTTTTGACACCCGAATTAACGGTTATTGGTCGAGTAGATTCCTACGACGTAGCCGCCAACATGGCCTCTTTTGGTACTCACTATCTAATTAATCCATTCGATATTTTCGCTAGTAAACTCCATACAGCTTTACATTTTCCTAATTTGTTGTTATTACGAGAATGTTTAACTAATCAACAACAAAAAGAACCTTGCCAGCCCTTGAATCCACCTCAAGAGGGTTTATGGGTACTCTGCGGTTATGGACGTTTTGGAAAAGCTATTTATAAGCGATTGAAAGAAAAAGATAAGATTAGTTTAGTTGTGATTGAAGCTTGCCCGGAAAGAACCGGTTTACCCGAAGTAGAAAGTGTATCTGGGCGTGGAACTGAGGCGGATACTTTGTTACAAGCGCATATTGATCAAGCTGTTGGCATTATTGCTGGTACTGATGATGATGTGAATAATTTGTCAATCGTGATGACAGCGCGAGAGTTGAATCCTAATTTGTTTGTGGTGATTAGACAGAATAAGGCCGATAATCAGATTATTTTTCAAGCGGCTAAAGCAGATGTTGTTATGGAACCCAGCAAAATCATTGCTAATCATATCAGAGTTCTATTAACAACTCCTTTGCTGGTTGATTTTATGCGTATGGCCAAACAGCATGATAATAATTGGAGTGTCAGTTTGATCACCCGCCTTAAAAAACTATTGAATTCAACTTTACCTGATATTTGGGAAATGAAAATTGATCAAGAATCAGCCCCCGCTATGTATGAAACTAGTTTAACAGAACATAGGATTACTTTGGAATGTTTACAAATTGATCCTAGAGATCGCCATGATCGCCTATCTTGTTTACCTCTATTGTTGGTACGCGGAGAAGAAAAAATCCTACTCCCTGATGAAACTGAGTGCTTAGGAAAAGGAGATCAAATCTTGTGGTGTGGTAAACAAGGTAGCGCATCTTGGATGGAGTGGACTTTACGCGATCCTTCCGTTTTGATTTATTTATCAACAGGTAAAGTTGTTTCTCGTGGCCACTTTTGGAAGTGGGTGCAAAAAAAAAATACTGATTATAACGCTTTTGGGGGATGAGGTTTTCGTTCGGCTCATAGAGCCGAAACCAAAAGGTTATGTAACCAATTTTGATGATTTCGAGGATAAAGTTTTTTTTCAAAAAACTTTATCCTCGAATTTAATTTCTAGAGGAAATAATTCGGGTGCATTTTTAATTAATTTATCCACAAAATCTCGGTATTTAACCGCATCTTTAATTATTGTTTGGTGTGTTTTTAAATCACAGGGGATACAAATAACACGTTTTTCGCGAGGTGTTTTAGAGCACATTTTTTTCTACTCCAAGGATCAATGATATTTATATTATAACACTAAAAACGCTCTCCCCCAAAAGCGTTATAATCAGTTTATATTAAATATAACATATTGTTTTTATTCTTAAATTATGTAACGCAAATTACCATAGAGCCAATCCCTTTCAACCTAACATTTTTTGCCCAATCATGCCCACCGTAAATCCAAGAGCAGCCCCCAAAGAAGGACTCCAATGATTTTTTAGTTTGGACATTGGCGCAATATCTTGAAACGTTAAATATAATATGCCACCGCCAGCAAATAGCATCATAGCGGCGATGATTTGAGGAGAGTCATTTAAAAATAGGTAGCCTAAAATCGCACCTATCATACCTAATAAACTCAGCGGAGTCAGAATCAGCAAGGCATGATGCCTCGAATAACCGCTCTGGATTAAATCACGATAAGAATTAAAGCCTTCTGGGAGATTTTGTAGCCCAATAAATATCGCCAACAATAATCCCAGTTGAGGTTCATGAGCAAAAACTGCTCCTAATGCTGTGGCTTCTGGAATAAAATCCATTAGCATCGCCATTAATTGAGCAAATTTGCCGCCACGTTGACTGAGAAATCTATCCAGCAACAGAAAAACCACGGCACCGAATAAGAATGTCAAGCTCAGGGCGGGAATGGAAAATAATGCCATCCCCTTAGGCACAAGCACGAAGGCGACGGCGGCAATCAGAACGCCACCGCCAAAGGCGATAATGCCATGTAAGATTTCTTCTTTTAATACTGTGTCAGGAAATCTATCGGCACTTGCCAGCAAGCCACCTATAATAATGGTAATGCCTGACACCAATGAATATAAAATAACTTGAGTTATCATTTCCATCATTTATTTTCTGATCTTAACAACCGAAACGTCCACATTTTTACAATATCATTGAAAATAAACCATGCCACTGCATAAAGCCAAAGATACAACGCATATTCCCAGCCAATCGGCGCAATCCAAAAACCATACACGGCAATCACAGTACCGAATAATGCCGTCCAGAAACTGGCATGAACAAGAAGACTTGAGGGATAAGGCGGTTTAAAAAACCAGTCCTCAGTACGAGTCAGAAAAATGGTCAGATGCCCTGCCACCACCAATTTTAGAAAAATCATCGTCTGGATTAATTCTAATGAAAATTCTTTAACCTCAAGAATATAAAACAGCGCGAAGCTTGAAATTACACCAGCTACACCCAGTACAGTAGAAATAATAAGGAGTTCTGGCATATTCCAACGTACCGGATGCTTATCTACCTTAGTATTATCGTAAGCAATCGCCAAAATGGGAATATCGTTTAACAGTGCCAAGATGATAATCATCAGCGCCGTAATCGGATAAAAATTAAACGCAACAATACCCAGCGTCATCAGCAAAATAATGCGAATAGTTTCAGCAATCCGGTAGATAGAATAACTCTTCATCCGCTCAAAGCTGATACGCGCCTGCTCAATCGCATCATTAATAACACTCAAGCCGGGAGCGGTGAGAATAATATCGGCAGCCGCTCGTGCCGCGTCGGTGGCATTGGAAACGGCAAAACCACAATCCGCCTTTTTCAGTGCTGGCGCATCATTAACTCCATCGCCAGTCATGCCGACAATATGACCGCCTTTTTGCAAGGTATCAACAATACGATATTTATCTTCTGGCACCACTTCGGCGAAAATATCCACCGATTCAATCAGTTCCACAATGCTGGATTCATGGCTATGGATAAATTCACGATCTAACTGCTTGACATCAAAACTGGTTTTGACTTCTTCAATCACGTCAGTCGCAAAATGTTTAATTTCTGCGTTACTCACTTCAGGTTTAAGCCGCTTTAAAATGGCAGTTGTCAGCACTTCCGCCATTTCTAATAAGCCGCTGCTACCACTACCGCTTAATTGTTTGGCGCGAATAGCACGTTTTTCTAAACCCAGTTGTTGACCGATTTCACGGGCTATCGCAATATGATCACCAGTGACCATTTTAAGCTCTACACCGTATTCGCCCAGTTTTTCAATCACTGCTTTAGAATCTTCTCGTGGCGGATCAGATAGTGGAATTAATCCTAATAATTCCAGTGGCTTATCTGTATATTGCCGCCCCACTGCAAGGGTACGATAGCCTTTTTCAGCCAGCAAATCTACCATTTGAGTTATATTTTGAGCTTCATTTTCAGAAAGCGGCGCCATTTCCACTAAGACTTGAGGTGCTCCTTTTAGCACTTTAAAATGTTCATCTCCCCGCTCAACATCGGCTTCGGTGCGTTTAATAATGGGATCAAAAGGCGTGAAATGGGTTTGCTGGTAAGCTTTCCAGTCCAGTGTTGGAAAATGTTCAGTCATATAATGAAAAATGGCTAACTCAATCGGATCATTATTCTCAAAACGTGAGGCGAGTGCGGCATGGAGTAGCAGCGTTTGTTCGTCATAACCATCTAAAACTATCGGTTCCGATATTTTTAATTGATTTTGCGTCAAGGTACCGGTTTTATCACTGCAAAAAATGTCAACACCGGCGAGTTCTTCAATCGCTACTAAGCGGCTGACAATCGCTTGGCGGCGAGCCAGATTTAGGGCACCAACTGCCATCGTCACGGATAAAACTGCCGGCAAAGCGACGGGAATAGCGGCGACAGTGAGTACCAATGAAAATCGGGCAATTTCCAGAAAGTTCTCATGCCGGAACAGGGACACCATTATAATTAGTAAAACCAGCGCGACGGTGATGAGAATCAAAAAGTTGCCAATTTGAAGTACCATTTTTTGAAAATGGCTACGCTCTTCCATCTGCGCTTTAGCAACGAGGGAGACGACACTGTGAAAATTAGTGTGTTCGCCCGTATT
>JAUXCJ010000204.1 GCA_030618965.1 Thiomargarita sp. | reverse complement strand
GGAATATCTTCAGTACGTTCACGCAAAGGCGGTAATAAAATCGGCATCACATTTAAACGATAATATAAATCTTCACGAAAACTGCCAGCTTCTACTTTAGCCTCAAGATCAGCATTAGTTGCTGTAATAATTCTAATATCTACTTTTAAAGTGCGATTGCCACCTACCCGTTCAAATTCACCCTCCTGCAAAACGCGCAGTAATTTAGCCTGAAAAGTTGGAGAAATTTCCCCAATTTCATCCAAAAATAAAGTGCTGCCATTGGCGCGTTCAAATCGGCCTTTATGTTGAGTAATTGCCCCACTAAATGCGCCTTTTTCATGGCCAAATAGTTCTGATTCTAATAAATTTTCAGGCAAAGCGGCACAGTTTACTTTGATAAACTCTCGATTATTACGCGGTGAATTATAGTGAATCGCATTCGCAATCAATTCTTTTCCGGTACCAGATTCGCCACGTATTAAAACAGTTGTATTCCATTTAGCAACTTGTCGCACTAATTCAAAAATCCGCTTCATCGGAGGAGAATGGCCAATGAATTTCTCAAAGCCATAATTGCCACGCACCGCACGACGCAAACGATCACGCTCATCGGTCAAATCACGTCGCTCTCGTTCAATTTCTTTCGCTAAACGGACACTTTGGGCAACTAATTGAGCAACCATTTCCATAAATCGTGCTCGTTCCTTTAATAAACCATCCTCACCTGTGCCTGGCTGTGCCGTAAGTACTCCAATAGGTGTATCCTCTTCAACTAAATAAATTGGAATACCAATAAAAGGCAATGCTGGATCATAAAGACCTAAACGATCTAAAAAACGGGGATCATCCGCAATTCTTTTAATAATCAGCGATTGACCAGCTTCTAAAATCGCCCCGACAAAACCTTCTCCGGAACGATAACGCACCGAATGAGGCAACTTCTTATCACCACCATAAACCGCAGTCAGCGAGAGTTCACCTTTATTATTGCGTAAAGTTACTAAACCATGTTGCATATCAGTATAATCATGCAACACCTGTAAAACGCCCTGCAAAGTCTCCCCTAATTTCAAGGAACGACTCAATACTTGACCGACCCTAAACAGGGCATCAAGTTCGGCCTCAATTAAGGCTGCACGAGTCAGATTCTTAACAGACATTGACTTAATCCTGTTTTTTTAACTCTCACGCCATACTTTCATCACATTTGGCAAATGATCAATTTTTCCTAAAGTACGGCTTAATTGTTGAAGATTATTCACCTGAAATATCAACTTCATATTGACACTATTATCGGATTGATTTGTACTGGTATTACTGGAAAAAATATTGATTTTATCATCAGCCAAAATATTATAAATATCACGTAACAATCCCTGACGATCAAAACAATTGATATACACTTCAACAGCATAGAAATCTTCAACCGATTCTTGCCGATTCCATTCTACTTTAATCAAACGTTCACTTGCTTCATTTTCCCAGCGCATTGCATTAGGACAATCACTACGATGAATTATCACCCCTCGCCCTTTCGTAATATAACCCACAATAGGATCATAAGGTACTGGATTACAACAACGCGCTATATCAGTTAATAACCCGCCAACACCTCCAATCTGGACAGTACCATGCGGGTGATGCGGTTTCGGTACTTTTTTCGCTGGTTGAGTCTTTTGAGTAAGAAATTTTTCATTGAAGAAATGCGTAATTTGCCAAGCTGTTGTATCGCCACGTCCGATGGAGGCTAGGAATTTATCCTGAGATTTGAAAGTCATAGAATGCGCGAGCTCATCAAGATTACATTCTTTAAAATTAAGTTGCCGCAGCAGGCGTTCTAATAATTCCCGTCCATCACTGATATTTTTGGGAATTTCCTGTTTTCTCAACCAGTGCCGCAATTTATTACGTGCTTTTGAGGTTTTCAGATAGCCAGCTTGTGGGATCAACCAATCACGGCTTGGTTTTTCTTCTTTAGCAGTTAAAATTTCAACCATCTCGCCACTTTTAAGCGTATAAGTTAATGGTACTATACGATGATTGATTTTCGCGCCGCGACAACGATGGCCTATATCGGTATGAATATGATAAGCAAAATCTAAGGGCGTGGCACCTTGAGGTAAGTCTATGACATGACCTTGTGGAGACAAAACATAAACACGCTCCTCAAAAATCTCCGATTTAAACCGATCTATTAAGTCATTAATATTCCCATCTTCTTCTTTCCAATGTAGAATTTGTCGCAACCAAGCAATTTTATCTTCAAAAATCTTATCATGTTGAGTACCTTCTTCCTTATAACGCCAATGCGAGGCAACGCCTAGTTCGGCATCATGGTGCATTTGATGAGTACGAATTTGAACTTCAAAAATTTTTTGTTCTGGCCCGATCACGGCTGTATGTAAGGATTGATAATTATTGTTTTTGGGATTAGCAATATAATCATCAAATTCCTTTTCCAGAGGTTGCCATTGATTGTGTACTATACCTAAAGTCGCATAACATTCCTCTCGTGTATTAACCAATACTCGTACCGCAAGGACATCAAAGATTTCCTCAAAATCAAGATTTTTCCTTTGCATTTTTCGCCAAATACTATAAATATGCTTAGGACGACCAGATAGTTCGGCTTTAATACCCTGATTCTCAAGTGCTTTGGATAATTTCTTAATAATTTTCTGGATATAATTTTCTCTGTCAACACGGCGTTCATCTAAAAACTTGGCTAAATTTTTATAGGTTTCTGGTTCTAAATAACGCAATGATAAATCTTCCAGCTCCCATTTGATTTGCCAAATCCCAAGCCGATTAGCAAGCGGGGCGAACAAATCCAAAGTTTCACGAGCAACACGCTGTTGAGTTTTTTTCGAGTGATAACGCAAAGTCCGCATATTATCCAAACAATCAGCGAGTTTAATCAAAACTACTCGCACATCTTCAGCCATTGCTAAAAGCATTTTTCGTAGACTTTCAACTTGTTTTTCGCTATTAAATGCATTATTTTCATTGATTGTCTCAATAATTTCCATTTTAGCAACGCCATCAACTAAGGCAGTCACTTCCTTTCCGAAGCGATTTTTAATATCATTGTGTAATATTTGTTGATCAAGGAGGACTTCATGCAAAATAGCAGCAATTAAGACATTTGTATCCATCCCCAATTGTGCGAGGATGTCACAAACACGGACAGGATGGAGCAAAAAAGGCTCACCGGAAATATGTATTTGAGATTCATGCACTTCTTCTGCCCAAGTACAGGCATTAAGAATTGCTTGTTCTTCAACGTCTGAACGGGCAATGCTTTTAAGCCAAGTTTTAATATCATATTGGGTATTGCCACGACGATGGATTGGTAGGGAATTTGTAGTACTGACCATTAGGAAACAGCTATTCCAGATCATAATATTATCAAAAACAGTAATTTATAAAAATTATTTGATAAATTATGAAGTTAATGAGCAATTTTTTCCTATCCTTGAGATGGGATGGAAAAATTTTGAATGACTTATGCAATTTAATTGATAAGCCCATTTTTGTCAACAGAATTGTGCAAGGTAACCTTGCACTCCAAAATCACAAAACAATAATAAACAATTATATATATATAATACCCACAATTAAATAATTGAATTATTAATACTTTTTTAAATTTCAAGTAGGCTTAGCATGGCAATTTAAATGCCAACTCTGCAAGGTAAGCTTGCACTATTATTTTTTTAAATATGAAAACAGAAAAAGTCAAAAATCCACTTATAGTTCTGGGCAGCCTACTTGTTTTGATAGTTGGCTGTTCAATGATTTCTCAACCTGATCCTTGGGGAGATATAGAAATTAATCCACGTTCTTGGGGAGAAATTCAATATAGTAATAAACTTGCACAAGAATTATCTGCACACCGCCGACTTTTTACGAAAAATCCCGGTAGTAAGTATTATAAGGTTAAAATGCCACGCCGTATCCAAGCTAAACTGATTACTCCTTGGATGAGAAAACATGATCTTTTTAAGAACATTTATTGGAATAGAGCGTCCATCCAAAAAGCAGCCAAAAATCAGGAACTCATCCAACTTAGCTATTTGGGAAATCAGTATTATCGCTGTAGAACTGTTGGATTCCAACAAATTAAAACAGACAAGGCTGAAGGAATCAATACCAAGATACTTGGCACTCGGAATCATCCAGACTATTTATATGCAAAACCAAGCACAGCAAAAATGATTAACAGGATCAATCAATTACTTAATAAGGAACTGCATGACAAGTTTGGTTTAAATGCTCAATATCGCATTCGCTTGATCGTCAATTCAGGCATTCGTGATACCGAATATAATCAAAAATTACGCGGTAG
>JAUXCJ010000363.1 GCA_030618965.1 Thiomargarita sp. | reverse complement strand
GGATGAGAGAGTTCGCTATCTTGATAGGCTAATTTTCCTAGCACTTCGGCTTTGAGTCGCCAACCCCAAATACCTATAGGAGCCCCTTATACCGATGATGAGTCGCAATGAATTGATTTTAAAACCTAACTTTTTTTTCAAAAAATTCCCCAACGATAAATTTGAAACAAAGCCAGAAACGCCAGAAACGCCAGAAACGCTTGAAAAGGAAGAAGAAAAAATTATTTGCAAATTTTGTGGACATCACATCACTTTGTCTCAAAATAAAATTGAAGTGAATGGACAACATCAGCATGTTTTTATGAATCCAGTTAGTGTGGTTTATGAAATTGTTTGTTTCTCTTCTGCGAATGGTTGTGTTAATGAAGGTAGTCCAACTGTAAACGATTCTTGGTTTAGTAGCTATGCTTGGCGTTTCGCGCTTTGTTCTGGTTGTTTAAGCCATTTAGGCTGGTTTTATCAATCAGATCATGATAGTTTTTATGGTTTGATTTCTAATCATTTGTCCAATATCAGTGTTCGCTTTTAATTCTAAAAAACGGGTGTCGGTATGCTGGTAGACAATTTGGATTTGTACATCTGGGGGTGGGGTAAAAGTTCCTCCTTTTTCTGGCCATTCAATTAAACAAATTGCATTATTTTCTAAGTAGTCGCGTATGCCTAAGTAGTCTAGTTCTTCTGGATCGCCTAAGCGATAGAAGTCAAAATGGTAAATGATGTGTCCGTCAATTTGGTAAGGTTCAACAATAGTGTAGGTGGGGCTTTTGACTTTGCCTATGTGTCCCAAGGCGCGTAGAAAGCCTCTGACTAGGGTAGTTTTTCCGACTCCTAATTCTCCGTTTAGGTGTAAAATGCTACCACTTGGGCAAGCGTGTGCTAGTTTGCCGCCGAATGCTTCCATTGCGGCGACATTGTGGATAAGCTGAGGTTTAAGGGTTTGCATAGTGACGTAACCAAGGTATTAAGTCACTGGGTAATAAGCCGCGCTCACCATCTTGTGCAGCTCTGTCTCCTGCTTCTGCGTGTAAGCATACACCGTACTTGGTTGCTTCTATGGGAGATAGTCCTTGTGCCACCAATCCAGCAATCACGCCAGTGAGTAGATCGCCCATTCCTCCAGAAGCCATGCCAGGATTGCCAGCATTACAAACACCAATTTGTTCTTCAGAATCAGCTACTAAAGTTCCAGCACCTTTGAGTACACACACGCCGCCAAAGCGTCGTTGTAAGGCGCGTACTGCTGCAAATCGGTCTGCTTGAGCTTGTATTGTGGATGATTTTAATAAGCGGGCGGCTTCTCCAATATGTGGGGTTAATATGCTGTTTTTAAATTTAAAATTATTTTTTGAAAGCAAGTTTAGGGCATCTGCATCGACAATAACGGGTTTTTCAGTTTCTTTAATTGCTTCTAATAGGCTCTGTGCCCAAGTCGATTGTCCCAATCCGGGGCCTATGGCTATAACATTAGCTTTGTCTAACAGGGGTTTAAGTTCGTCAACAGTTTCTACGCCATGACTCATAATTTCTGGGCGGGTGATATTGAGTAAAGCTGCATGGGCGGAGCGTGTGGCTACGCTGATTAATCCGGCTCCTACTCGTGCAGCGGCTTCGGCTGCGAGACGCGCAGCTCCTATCATGCCGCTGTCTCCACCTATTATCAATACATGACCGAATTGGCCTTTATGAGCCGTGCGTGGGCGTTTGGGCAAAGCGGTTTTTAAGTTGTTGTAATCCAGCCGCTTAACTGTGGTGTTGAGCGAGTCGTAAATGATTGGTAGTACTTGTAAATCGTCAAAATAGAGTTTGCCACAATAATCGGGTCCTGCACCAGTTAATAAGCCTGGTTTTAAACCAATAAAGGTAACAGTCACGTCTGCTCGTACTGCTGTGCCTAAAACTGTGCCTGTATCGGCATGTAGTCCTGATGGAATGTCTAAGGCGAGTAGTGGACAGGTGCGACTATTGAGGCTATCAATTACGTCTTGCCATTTTCCAGACACTTCGCGGTCAAGTCCGGTACCGAATAGACCATCAACCAATACATCAACAAGGCTGAGTTTCGTTGTGGTAAAAACTTGCGCTTTTAGGCCGATAGCTTTCATGGCTTCAAAGGCGATAAGCGCGTCTCCTTTTAAATGAGCTATATCTCCCACTTGTAATACCATTACATCATAACCAGCTAAATAAGCTAGTCGTGCTAAAATATAACCATCGCCGCCATTGTTACCGATTCCGCATAATACAATGATGCGATGTGCTTGAGGCCAATGAGATTTTAAAATCTCAAAAGCTGCACTGCCAGCGCGTTCCATTAAGCAAATACCTGGAATACCCATCTCTTCAATGGCAATCCGGTCGAGTTCGCGCACTTGATTGGCACGGTATAATGGTTCGGGGAGGGATTTGTCATCAATCACTGATAAAACCTCTTTTTAAAAGATGTTGACGGTAATATTTTAATTCCGCAATTGAATCATAAATATCATTGATTGCCAAATGTTTAGAGTCTTTATGAAATTCGGCTAGATTGGGATACCAACGTTTAGCTAATTCCTTTAAGCTACTTACGTCTAAATTACGGTAGTGAAAATATTGCTCTAATTTAGGCATATAATGGTATAAAAACCGTCGATCTTGACAAATTGAGTTGCCACACATTGGTGAGGCGGCAGGGGGGACATGTCTTTGAAGAAACTTTATAGTCTGTTTTTCTGCTTCTGCAATAGTTATTTTACTTTCGCGTACCCGTTTAGTTAAGCCGGATTGTCCATGATGCTGGGTGTTCCATTCATCCATATTGGCTAATCTGTTATCACTCGTATGGATTGCTAAAACTGGCCCTTCTGCAATTACATTGAGCTTGACATCTGTTACCAGTGTCGCAATTTCTATGATGCTGTCTGTATCTGGTTCGAGTCCTGTCATTTCCAGATCGATCCAAATCAGATGGTTTGGATTTTGTAGCATACTTATATCCTTTCGTCTTATTTT
>JAUXCJ010000151.1 GCA_030618965.1 Thiomargarita sp. | reverse complement strand
TATTAGCTGGACAGAAACTAAAAAAACTTGACAATTTTTCATTTTAAAAGTATTGCGAATTGCTCAAACAGGAGTTTTTTCCCAAGTAAACCAATTTCGTGTCCCATTCACAAGGTACACAATAAACAACATAACGGGTACTTCTACCAGTACGCCAACGACAGTTGCCAATGCTGCGCCTGATTCTAGCCCAAATAAACTAATCGCCACCGCTACTGCTAATTCAAAAAAATTAGAAGAACCGATTAAGGCGACAGGGCCAGCAATTTCAATTGGAACTCGCCAAAACCATGCCCAAGTATAGGCGATCAAAGCAACCCCTAAACTTTGAATAATCAATGGAATAGCAATTAATAAAATCACCAAAGGTTGCTCAAGAATAGTTTTGCCTTGAAAACCAAATAATAAGACGACAGTCAATAATAAGCCAATGATTGTCCAAGGTTTTAGCTTTTCGGTAAATTGGGTTAATTGTTCCTCGCTTCCCCGTTTGAGTAATTGAACGCGAGTAAAATAACCAGCTATCAATGGGATAACGACATATAACACCACAGACAACAACAAAGTTTCCCACGGCACCACAATATCCGCGACACCGAGCAAAAATGCGACGATAGGCGCGTAGGCAAATATCATGATAATGTCATTTAAAGATACTTGTACCAAAGTATAAGTGGCATCGCCTTTAGTTAATTGGCTCCAAACAAACACCATTGCGGTACAAGGAGCCGAACCGAGTAAAATCATGCCAGCAATATATTCTTTAGCGGTTTGTGGCTCTACCCAATCGACAAACAGGATTTGAAAAAACAACATCCCCAAAGCCGCCATCGTAAACGGCTTAACAAACCAATTAGTGACAGAAGTGACAATTAAACCTTTGGGGCGTTCCCCAATATGCTTGAGAGAATTGAAATCCACACTCACCATCATGGGATAAATCATCACCCAAATCAGCACGGCAACAACTAAATTGACATGCCCAATTTCCAAATGACTTAATAGCGCAAAGGCTTGTGGAAAAAGATTGCCTAAGCTAATACCAGTGGCAATACATAAAACCACCCAAAGACTAAGATAACGTCCAAATGTTCCTAATGGATCTGCCGCTTTTTGTTCGCTCATTTTTTTTGACCTTGACCTATAATTTTATATAATCGTATATATGGATATACAGATATAATAACTCAAGACCTACTCAAAAACAAATTTTGGCTTAGTTCAGTACAGCACACAACGTGTGTTGGTGGGGCGATTGGGCATCAAGGCGAGATTTTTTTTATCCGTGCAAAAAGGCGAGAGTTCTTGAATACCTGCCACGGTTTCTTGTAAAACCTGTTTAAACCAAGCTGGTAGCTCAGGATGTAAGTTGTAAAAAATCCAGAGACCTTCGCGTCGATCTTGAAGTATCTTGGCTGCTTTCAAAGTGGCTAAGTGTCGAGAAATTTTAGGTTGCGCCAAGTTGAGCGCGTAATTCAATTCACAGACACAGAGTTCACCTTGTTGTTGTATCAAAACAACACAACGTAAGCGAGTTTCATCAGCTAAAGCACGAAAAAAGTTTTCTGGAGACATTTTTAGACACCGGTATTCGCGTAAATATATATTTTGTTAATTAGCCATTATCAATGATTACAACAACTTGAGTTACTTTGGATCGGCGGACAAGCCACAATTGGTACATTCATAAAACCATTGACAGGCATTAGTCAGCATTAGTTCTTCTTTAGAGAACCCACATTCTGGACAAGTAATGACTGATTTTAATTGTATTTTCATAGGAAAATATTAACACAAAGTAAATTCCTAATACTCTTAATATTTTTAGAAAAGTTAAAATACTTTTAAATGAACAAAGGTTTAGGTTTCTTTATTTTCAAACTGTACGAGGATTAAATTATGAATAACAGTTTAGTCAACACTAAAATAAGGCGTATTATCGCAACACTCTTTTCAATGGTCATCGCTGTCTTGAGCCTGAGTAATTGCAGCAGCGATATGGCTCCTCAATCGCTAGAATCCAATGTTATTGAGGCTAAAAAGGAAAAACCAGCCAAACCCATCGCCAGTTGGAAACGTTCCCAAGTCACCCCCAATACTTCTCGCCTCATGATCGGAGAAAATGAAAGTTTGGCACTCAAAGGGATGCAAGCTAAAGTCACCATTAACGGATTCCGCGCTAGGGTGGTGTTGGATCACTACTTTTTTAACGATCACGAGCGGATGTTTGAAGGCACTTTCAAACTCCGTCTGCCTAATGGTGCTAATCCCTATTTCTTTGCCTTTGGCGAAAGCCAGAGCTTGGATAAACCCGTTTTTTTTGATCAACAACAAGTCGAAAAAATGGGAACAGAGCCGCTTGATATTATGAAAAGCCGGGAAAATTCTTGGCAACAACCCAAAGAAGCGCGTATGGTTCCCAAAGAAAAGGCCGCTTTTGCCTATCGAGAAACGGTCCGCCGCCGCGTTGATCCTGCCATAATGGAATGGTCAGGGGCTGGTATTTTTTCAGCGCGTGTTTTTCCCCTAAATCCTAAAAAGTGGCACCGCATTGTGATTGCTTATGATCTCGACTTGCTGGCACTGGGCGATGATTTAGAATATCGTCTTGATTTACCCACGGATATTCCTCAACGGGTTACCGATTTGACCATCACACAGCCGCCAGGGGTGGAAATTGTCGTAGATGATCAAAAAAGCTTTGTTTTTAACACAACCGAAAACACTTATCACCAACGCTTTGAATCTGCCCAGATCAGCGTCAGGATCAAAAAAACGGGTGCAGTCTTACTCAGTGGGCATGATCCCAAAACGGGCGACTATTTCGCTACCCGCTTTCGAGCACAATTACCCGCTCAAGCAAGTCACAACAGCAAAACGGGCGTTTTTTTGGTGGATGTCTCCCTGAGTTCCAATCCTGATCGCTTTAATGTGTGGCTAAAATTGCTCCAGGCGACTCTAAATAACAACCGCGACGCGCTTAAAACATTTGCGGTCGTTTTTTTTAATATTGAACAATTTTGGTGGCAAGAAAGATTTATCGCTAATACCCCCAAAAATGTACAAGCCTTACTGGATTTTGCCCAACAACTGTCCTTAGAAGGGGCTACCGATTTAAAAGCTGCCCTGAATGAAGCCAGTCAACCGTCTTGGCTGGCTAAACAGAGAGATTGGGACATCTTTTTATTAAGTGATGGCGGCATCACTTGGGGCGAGGACAATCTTTACGCGCTCTCGCAAAGCCTAAGCTCTCATACCTTGTTTGCCTATAATACCGGCCTTGATGGCACCGATACTCGGATTTTGAATCATTTAAGCAGGGAAAGTGGAGGCGCGGTTTTTTCCGTAGTGGGAGAAGCCGAAATCAACAAGGCTTCCATCGCGCATCGCTCCCGCCCTTGGCGTTTGAGCAGTATTCAAGTTGAAGGCATTCCCAACAATAGCGATTTATTGCTTGCGGGTCGTCCGCGCAATGTATTTCCTGGTCAAGTTTTACAACTGGTTGGCAGAGGCAAGGCTACGGCAAGTTCCCGTGTTATCTTAAATCTGGTACAAAACGAGCAACAAAAAAAGTTAGAAATTCGGCTATCAGCCCCACTCACTTCTGCACTCACGCCTCGGCTCTATGGGCAAATAGCAGTAGGACAGTTAGAAACCTTCGCCACAGCTACTGAAACCATGAGCAAAGCATACGCCACTCATTTTCGCATCACCGGGCAAACCTGTTCCTTGTTAATGCTAGAAACGGAGGAAGATTATCTACGCTTTAACATAAAACCAGAAGAGGATGCTTTTGTGGTTAAAAGCAAGCTTGTGAATGTAGCAGTTGCCAAAATTTTAAAGGAAATTGGCGAAACCCTGGGTGATCCTAAAGCCACCTTTTTGGCTTGGTTAGCAAAGCTTGAAAAAATGCCGAACCTTAATTTAAGCCTACCTGCCGCCTTTAAGATCGTTTTGGAACAGATGCCAAAAAAAGCGTTTGTAGTGAAGGCTAAATTATTGCATTCTAAATCAAATATTTGGGATGATATTCCAGCCAGTGTACGGACACAACTGAAGACTAAAAAACTAGATTATGATAGCTTTACCGAAGAAGCCCAGCGACGTCTGAATGCTTACCGTCCAGAGGATGCCTTACGTGCTCTCAGTTCTTTGGTGGAAAATAATCCGGGTGATGGCGTACTGGCGCGAGATGTCGCTTTTTCTGCCATCGAATGGGGATTGAAAGGGCAGGCTTATCACCTGTTTCGCCGAGTCGCCAATACTCGCCCCTTTGAACCCCATACTTATCGAGCAATGGCACAAGTATTGGAAAAAATGGGACAAGTTGATCTCGCCTTAGTTTATTATGAGCTGGGGCTGAGCGGACAATGGAATCCACGTTTTGGCGATTTCCAGCGCATTCATGGCATTGATTATTTGCGTTTTTTGCGGCGTATCGTCTCAGGAGAACTAACAAGCAGTGCCTTGGATTATGCCACAATGCGCTTAGATTCGGTGCAAAAAGCTTTTGATCCAGGCAAATTAGATCTTTTGATCGCTTTGAGTTGGAATACAGATGGTACGGATGTAGATATGCACGTTATCGAGCCGAGTGGCGAAGAGTGTTTTTATAAACACCCTGATACGAAGATCGGTGGACATCTAAGCCAAGATGTCACCCAAGGTTATGGACCAGAAATGTACACCTTGCCCAATGCCAAGCCAGGGATTTATCGCATCAAAGCTAAATATTTTGCCTCCGATGCCAATCGCGCCAGTACCCGCACCAAGGTATCCGCGACGATTATCCAAAACTGGGGAACAGAGCAGGAGCGCATCTTGCACAAGACTGTGACTTTGCGTTATGGGAAGGAAATGCATGATATTTTGACGATTAAAGTGGCTAAATAACTGATGTTACGCACTGGATTTCCTAAAAGACAATTGTAGGGTGGGTAGAGCGACAGCGAAACCCACCATTTTAAGAGATTTGGTGGGTTTCGCTATCGCTCTACCCACCCTACATTTTTTCAGAGCT
>JAUXCJ010000293.1 GCA_030618965.1 Thiomargarita sp. | reverse complement strand
TGTTGGATCTTTTAAGGCAAACCAGTTTGGTATATATGATACTGCGGGGAACGTATGGGAGTGGGTTTCAGATATATATAGTAGTGACTATTATAAGAGCAGCCCCTCCCCTAACCCTAAAGGCCCTAGCACTGGCCAGGATCGCGTGATACGCGGGGGCGCGTGGTGGTACCCCACCCTGGATTGCATCAAAGGACCTTTGACAAGGTTCATATCACGCTTCAAAGAAATCATTGAGGACATCCGAGCGGCAGATCGCAACTACTGCGGGCCCAGTGACCGCGACTACAACCTTGGCTTCCGCTTGTTGAGGCAACCTTGATTACACTTTTTTTGTCTGAATCAGGATTTGCAGGATTTTAGGATTTTCAGGATTAAAAAAGGAGTATAAAAATGTTACAAGCTATTGAAGACGTTGTAGAAAAAGATGGTAGTGTCAGCTTATTGGAGTCCTTGCGCCTAGTAAGTCCAATGTGGGCTGTGATTACTTTACTTGAACCTATTGCCAAACCCGCTAAGCCTACTGGACATGTATCTCATGTATTAGCTTTATTGAACTCACCTACATTTAAAAATGCTCAGGCTGGCAATCCGATAGCGATGGAAACCGTTATCCATGCTAACCGTAGCGCCTGGGAGGATTGATGGACAAGATTTATTTCGACAGTTGTATTGTTATTTATTTGGTAGAACGTCACCCCATTTTTGCGCCAGTTATTCAACAAGCATTAGTTAATGCAGGTGATGTTATTTTAGCGGTTTCACCTTTGGTACGATTAGAAGTGTTGGTAAAACCAAAGTTAGATAATGACAAACCTTTGCAAGAACTTTATTAGCGTTTTCTAGCTGAACAATTGATTTTAGATATGCCAGAAGCGGTATTTGATTTAGCTTTATCGTTACGGGTGCAACATCGTTTAAAGACACCAGACGCGCTACATCTTGCCACTTCCAAGTATCATCATTGCAAGGCATTTTGGACAAACGATAACCGGCTTGAGACAGTTTCTACTTCAACGCTAAACCTATTGGGAACATAATAAACCGAATTAAAACCTGAGTGTAAATCCTGATTAATAAGGATAAAAAAATGCAATACCCATTAATTGAAAAAATCGGCAATCCAGAATTACTAGTTGGACGCGAAAAGGAATTTAATCAATTTAACAAATGGTTATCTATGATTCCAGATAGACTTTCTAAATCTCGCGTTATCTTAGCACGTCGTAAAAGTGGCAAAACTGCTTTTGTACAACGCCTATTTAATCAGCTTTGGAGTGAAAACGGAAAAGTAATTCCGTTTTATTTTGATATTGCCGATAAAGAAATTTGGTATCGAGATTTTGCGATTAAATACTATTGTAGCTTTGCATCACAATATATTTCTTTTTTGGAAAGGGATGAAGAACTAGTTAAAAAATCACTTAACTTACAAGAAATTAAAGAATATGGCTTAGCAAATTCAAATAAACTCTTGGTTGGAGATGTAGAATCAATTTTCTACTACAAAGAAATGGGTTCGCATGATTTGGTGTGGGATATTGCCCACTCAGCTCCGCATCGTTTTGCAGGTATTTTGGATATACGCTTTTTGGTTATTTTGGATGAATTTCAAAATATTAGTAACTATGTTTACCGTGATGAAAAGTGTGAAGGCAAACCTGATGAAACAATGGCTGGCAGTTATCATTCCTATTCGGAATCAAAAATAGCTCCAATGCTAGTAACAGGTTCTTATCTAGGTTTATTATTGGACATTATTAACAAATACCTAGAAGCTGGCAGATTATCCCGTATTTTTATGAAACCTTATCTCACACAAGAGGAAGCTTTACAAGCTGTTTATAAATATGCTGAATTTTATAAAGAGCCGGTTAGCTTGGAATCAGCCATACAAATCAATGAGTTATGTATGTAGGATCCCTTTTTCATTTCCTGCGTGATTCAGAGTAACGTTGAAAACAAGAATTTGCGAACAGTTCAAGGAGTAATTGAAACAGTTAATTATGAAATTTCTGATAGAAATTCAGAAATGTCAGTTACTTGGGGAGAATATATTGAAGCCGCAGTTGAGCGAATAAATGATAAACATGCCAAACACATTTTATTGCATTTGTCTAAACATAATCAGCGTGAATGGACTCCTCAAGAAGTTAAAGATTATTTAAATCTGGATATTGAAGTTAATCAAGTTCATAAAAAATTGCTGAGTTTGGTAGCTTCGGATTTAATTGTGCAAGGAAATGCAAATATTGATTTTCGAGGTTTACAAGATGGAACTTTGAATTTAATTTTAAGGATTCAGTTTGAAAAGGAAATAAATAATTTTGAACCAGATTTAAAAACGGATTTTTTAGAAAAAATTAAGGCGATGAAAAGTAAAGAGCGGCAATTGCAGGGTATGATTAATCATTTGTCGGGTAAATTGGCGGAATCGCAATTGGCACTGGCTTTTTTAAATCAGAAAAGTTTTGCTTTATCAGATTTTTTTGAGGGTGTAGCTGATAAAACGCCTTTAACTATTACCAAAGTTGAAGAACGTGTGAGTTTTCATAAGGAAATTGAAAAAACGATGGAATTTGATGTACTGGCAGAATCATCTTGTGGGCGGGTGGTTTTAGTAGAAGTTAAAAAAACTAAAACTAAAATGGGTTTGAAAGTAATTAAAAGTTTTGAGGAAAAGCTTGCGGTTTATGGGCAACTTTTTCCAGAGAAGAAAATTTTACCGGCGTTTTTGTCTATAGGTGGGTTTACGCAAGAGGCTTTGGATTATTGTAAACAGCAGGGAATTGGTACGGCTGAGATTATTAAGGTTTTTAATGTCTGAGATTTGTTTTAGCCCCTGCACCAAGTCGCGGTTTTTTTACCTGCCCAAAAAAACCGCCCATATTATCATTGTTTATTGTGATGATAATGAAAAACAGGTGAAAACTTGTAGTCAAGTAGGTATTATTGGCTCCGTTGCCATTTTTTGCCCCTCACCTTCGCCGAATACGCCCCTTTATTTAACCGATTTGAGAAAATGGCTACTATAGTTGCATATTCATTTTGTCGGCAAGAACCCTAGCCAATTGTGCAAAATCTTGTTTTGCCTCCTGTGCAGCGAGAGCATGGCTGCCAATAGCACCATCAGCGGGAGTCAGCTTGAATATGGGGGTGCGATGTTCCTGGCTCATGGGAATCAAGCTTCTGTAATGTTTAATGGTAGCAAGGCAATGAGGATCATTCGCTGGCTTTAGATCTGTATCTTCAGGTTTGTTGAGCACATATTTACGATAAACAACTGGGATGCGGTTTATCCATTTGTCATAAGCTTTGACTGGACGCTTCAAACGCACGCCGTATTGTTGGCACAAATAGCCAAGAGATTGCATTTTTCCTTGTGGCAGTTGGAAATTTGGATAGTGTTCGGCTTCGGTGGTATTTGCCCAGTTATCCAATCTTTTGTGCCATAGATTGCTCCAGTTTCTCAAAGTGGGTCCAAGATTTTTGAGCCCTTGTAAGGAAAAAAGATCGGCCCCCAAAGGAATTATTACATAATCTGTGGCAATTAGA
>JAUXCJ010000319.1 GCA_030618965.1 Thiomargarita sp. | reverse complement strand
CCCAGATAAAGATGTCCGCAGCAGCGCCGCTGGAGCCTTAGCTCAATTGGGTGATGCTTCGGCGGTTAGGCCCTTATTCGAATTGCTCAATGACACTGATTCACTTTCACTTGTCCGCCGCAGCGCTGCCGAGGCGGTTAAGCCCTTAATCGAATTGCTCAAAGACACTGATTCATTTGTCCGCAGCAGCGCCGCTAGAGCCTTAGCTCAATTTGGTGATGTTTCGGCGGTTAAGCCCTTAATCGAATTGCTCAAAGACCCAGATAAAGTTGTCCGCAGCAGCGCCGCTGGAGCCTTAGCTCAATTGGGCTCTGCTGAGGCGGTTAGGCCCTTAATCGAATTGCTCAAAGACCCAGATAAAGATGTCCGCAGCAGCGCCGCTGGAGCCTTAGCTAAATTGGGTGATGCTTCGGCGGTTAGGCCCTTAATCGAATTGCTCAAAGACGATTTTCCAAATGTGCGCGACAGGGCTGCCCAAGCCTTATTTCAATTGGGTGATACTTCGGCGGTTAAGCCCGAATTGCTCAAATACATTAAAGACTTTCATGAAAATGTTAACTACGTCTTCACTGAATCGATTATCAGCGCCATCGAAGCCATAGCTCAATTGGGTGATGACACCGAACAGTTGCCATTAGCTCAATTGGGTGATGACACCGAACAGTTGCCAGATGAAATCTGGTTATTTGCTGAAACCGCAAGAAATCAGCAAGAATTATTTGCTATTCGTGTTGCTGCGCTCAAAGCATTGGCAGAATTAGGCACAGATGAAGCCGCTAACATTATCCTTGACACCATTAAACTTGAACAAGAGAACAATTCCTTTGTGCTTGCCGCCTTTCAAGCCTTAGGCAATCTCCGTAGTCAGGCTGCTTTGGATTTTCTGGATGAGCAATTAGAAAACTTAACAGCACGTAAACAAAAATGGCGCAAACACCATGATAAAGATATACCTGATGAATTACGGAGTCAAACACAAGAATGTGCTGTATCACAGACATTTAGCGGGGATAAGAAAAATATTTGGCAACAAAGCCAGTGGGAAACAACGTTAGGCTATGCCATTGCCCAAATAAATCCTGAAAAGTCAGGTGTAGAACTGTTATATCACGAACTGGCTGAAGTGAGGAAAGGCGCGTGGTTGGCTATTGGGAGAGCTGGTGATGTGAATATCATCAAAGAGTTAATTAATAAACGTAGTGATAGTCAACCCAAGCAAGCGCATTTTCGTCATGCGGCTTATCGGGCGATAGATAATAGTTTGATTACTATTGAAGTAAGGGGGAATGAGCAAGATTTAAAGGATTTAACAGCTTTGTCCATAGAACATAAGGGGATTAAAGATCGGGTGGAATGGACAATTTACCAGTTGGAATATCGTTTGCATCTGATGGCTAAACAACATAGCAATGATAGTATGCAGGAGAACTAGATGCGAACTCTCTTATACACAAGTAGCATTTGCTAGCTGGAGTGCAAGCTTAGCTTGCACTTTTTTCGTTGGAGTGGCTCGTGCAAGGTAACCTTGCACTCCAATTTTTCGTTGATTCGCTATTTAGCAGTTGCCCTTACCTATTTACCATGTATGCTCCATTTCTACAAATAATGGCACAACGGCTTCCATTTGATCGCCATTATCTAATATAAATCTAATTTTACCTGATAAATCATATATATAAGATGGTTTTGGTTTATCTATCCAATCACCCTCAAAAAAATACCGTTGGCAATCAAGCTGTCAACTCCAAACCAGAAAACACACTCAATGAATTACGATTGGAAAAAATTTGCATAAGGATGTTGTATGAAATTAATGGTGTTTTGCCACTAAAAAATGCAATGCGGGGAAATATCAGGAAAGTTAAGGAATTACGCGGATACCAATCAACCTTTGATAATTATTGGAAGAAATAGTATTTTTAGGAAAAATTTATGTTGAATAACATTTATAGAAATATAATTCTAATTATTTCCATGATATTTGCAATTTCAGCTTGCGTCTATTATCCAAAGAAAGTCGAATTTTATGATCACGATTGTGAAATTCAAGCTAAGAAACTGGTCTTAGAAAATGAGTTTCTATGGTTAAACTTCGGGTGCCAGAATGAAAAAGGCTGTCTTGTTATACTACTTATAACGGGCGTAACTGGTGTAGCTACGGCAATAGTTTCAGGTTCGATCGTAGTGGTAGGAAATGTAATTTATTGGCTTGAAAAGCGAGGAAAGTGTTTACCATGAACCTGTCCCACGATTCATTTTCCAAATTCTCAAATGATGAGTGGTTTACGGAGCAGGTGACATTTGAAGTCAAGCAAGTCAGTTGAACTGTGATTTTTGTGTAACTCTATTTCTTAAATCACATAAATCACAGTTCAAATCGAACCCAAAAATCACCCCTCAATCATTCCCCGCGCCATTTCCACAGCATTATATAAACTCTCGCTTGAAGCTTGTCCAGTGCCAGCTAATGTTAAAGCTGTTCCATGATCAACGGAAGTTCTTATAATAGGTAATCCTAAGGTAATATTAACCGCTTTGCCAAAACCTTGTTGCTTAAGTACAGGTAAACCTTGATCATGGTACATTGTCAACACAACATCCACACCCGATAATGACTGAGGAATAAAAGCAGTATCGGCAGATAATGGCCCAGTCAGTTGCAAACCTTCGGCACGTAACTTATTAAGCGTGGGAATAATTGTTAAAATTTCTTCTTTGCCTAAATGTCCTCCCTCGCCTGCGTGTGGATTTAAACCGCAGACTAAAATATGTGGCGCACTGCATCCAAATTTATTAATTAAATCAAATGCTAAAATTCTGATCACTGTTTCTAAACGGCTTGGCGTGATTGCACTACTAACTGCTGAGAGTGGCAAATGTGTTGTGACTAAAGCCACACGCAAATTATTCGTTGCTAACATCATAACAACTTGCTTTGTATGCGTTTGTGCAGCAAAAAATTCAGTATGACCACTGAAAGGAATACCAGCATCATTGATAATGCCTTTATGTACGGGGGCGGTGACTAAGGCATCAAAACGCTTATCCAGACAAGCTTGACAGCCTTGCCGCAAAGTTTCTAACACATAAAAGGCATTAGCCGGATTTAATTCGCCAGACTTCACCGGCTGCGACAAGGAAACTGGTATGACATCTAAATGACCAGGCTGATGCTGATGCACTGGTTTTAAGGGATCAAACATCTGTAATTGAACCGATAAACCTAATTCTGAAGCTCTTTGTGCCAATAAGTCAGGATCAGCCAATGCAACGATATGAGCTGGGATGGCTTGTTG
>JAUXCJ010000009.1 GCA_030618965.1 Thiomargarita sp. | reverse complement strand
TAAAAACATAATCAATTACTATTAAAGGTTATATACTTATGTTCAAAGCACTCATCAGATCAGTCGTCTTATTTTTACTTTTACTTGTCAACATCGCATTATTTACCTGGTGTGTTAATCAATTTGGACTAGGTCAAACACAACACCCAAAAAACCTAATAAGCAATGTACAAGCTCAAACAACGCCTAAAAATTTACAAGTAGCCGTTTATACAATAACTCAACGGCCAATTTTAACTAATAGAAGACAAATCGCACTTTCAACTCAAAGGGCAAAACCGATTCAACGACTAGTTTTACAATTTCGTTCAGTAGATTGCAATCTTGATATAAAAGAACGAGTTAGACTTGAAAAAATGTTTCGGAAATTAAGCCTCACCCCATCACATTCAGTTGAGATATTTTACGGAGCAGCGGTTTCAGAAAGCAATATTCTAATTCCACGCACAGCCAAATTGCGTGCTCAAAGCGTAGCGCGAATAATTTACCCAGCAACTCAATCTGTCAAAATGTACTACCGCCCGAAAATGGAAGAAGGCAAAGTGATAGTAGAGTTTTTTGATCCACAAACTATAATTAATTGAAAAAACATATTGTTTTCTATATTATGATTATGTTCTAAAGTTTTTAGAGAATGCTTCTTAAAATACTTGAGCAATCAAAAATGACCCTAAACGATCTAAAAATAGGCATAGTCGGACTAGGCTACGTTGGCTTGCCGTTAGCAGTAGAATTTGGCAAACATTATTCAACAACCGGTTTTGACCTGAAATCACAACGGATTGCAGAACTCAAAGCCGGACACGACAGGACCAGTGAAGTTTCACCTGAAGAATTAAAACAAGCCAAATACCTTAACTATAGCAACAATTCCAAGCAATTAGCGGAGTGCAATTTTTATATTATTGCCGTCCCAACACCTCTGGATTGCCATAAAAATCCCGATCTCACTCTACTTGAAAAAGCCAGTGCAACAGTAGCTAAATTATTAACATATAATAATATTGTTGTTTATGAATCCACCGTATATCCAGGTGCCACTGAGGAAATTTGTGTACCTCTTTTAGAGCATGAATCCCAACTCAAGTTTAATCAAGATTTTTTTGTGGGTTATAGTCCCGAACGCATTAATCCTGGAGATAAAAATCACCGCCTCACTAATATTGTTAAAATCACCGCCGGTTCTAATCCCCAAACAGCCGCATTTATTGATCAAGTCTATCGTAGTATTATCTTGGCAGGCACTCATCTAGTTAGTAATATTCTGGTGGCGGAGGTAGCTAAAGTCATTGAAAATACGCAGCGTGATGTTAATATTGGCTTAATCAATGAATTAGCAATGATCTTTAATAGACTGGGGATTGATACACTTGAGGTGTTGGAAGCGGCTGGAAGTGGAAGTAATCTGCAACCTTTACGCCCTGGACTGGTTGGGGGGCATTGCATTGGTGTTGATCCCTACTATTTGAACCAAAAAGCTAAGGATATCGGTTATCACCCAAAAATGATTTTAGCGGGTCGTAGGATCAATGATAATATGAGCTATTATATTGCCAATGCTTTTATTAAGCTCATGATGCGAAAGCATATTCATGTGTGTGATGCCAACATTTTGATCATGGGACTAACTTTTAAGGAAAATTGTCCTGATTTGCGTAATACCCGTGTGGTCGATATTATTGAGGATCTTCAAAGTTATGGTGCAAATGTTGATATCTATGATCCTTGGGTAAATGAAGATGAAGCCAGAGAAATGTACTCTATTGAAATAATACCAGAATTAGAGCCAAATAAATACGATGCCATTTTACTTGCAGTGGCTCATAAGCAGTTTTCTGAACTCGGTATAGAATCAATTAAAGCCTTAGCCAAACCAAACTCGGTTATTTATGATGTTAAATCTATTTTTCCAAAAGGGGTGGTGGATGGGCGGTTGTAATTATTCCTTGCGAGCCAAAGCCAGTCCTTGTTCCACAATTTCTAGTGTGATTTCGGCAATGCCCTGTTCACGAGCATAGTTTTCGATACGCTCACGGCTACTATCCCGCATAATTCCTTCTGGAACTCGCATGAGTCGAGCAATGGCAGCTGCTTGCCAGTGTAATTCTTTAGTTTCCATTGATTTGGGTTTCAGTTCGCCAGCATCGTGAGCAGCGACGATTTCACTAATGGTTTCTTTGGCATGGCGCGGCATCAATTGTGCTGTGGCTTCTTCAACTATGCGCCCAGTAATAACAGTGTGATTATGTTCTTGAGCATAGCGCAAAATGCCTAGACGGGCCATCTGACGTACAAAAGATGGAACTCGTTCCATACGTTTTTCTGCTTCTTCAGTCCAAGAAGTTGTCACATCTGCAATTAAATCTAATTTGGGTTGATGTTGTCGCTGACTGAGTAAGACGGCAGAATCTACATTGCGTAATAGGTTTTCGGCGTTGCCACCAATGTCCAATTCTGGATCGGCGTGGATACCTATTTTGCCGATAACCAGTAGGGATGGATTAATTTTACGACAATATTTTTCGATAGCATCATAAGGCTTGCCGTCCAATAAAACTGTTTCCACGGTTATATCCTGCTCAGCAGCAATGCTTTCGGCAACGGAGAGATGCCCTTTATAAATTTTAGCCAGCCCTGAGTCGATAATTTCTTCGTGTAGTTTTTCTTGTTCTTTGAATTTGAATACTTTTCCAGCTTCTTCGGAGAGTACCCCAGCAATACGATTAAAGGCAACATAGTGATAATAAGGATCAAAGGCTGCGATGACTTTTACGGGGACATTCCAATGTTTCGCAAAGGAAAGGGCTGTTAATAAGCCTCCATAGGATCGGCTAGAGCCGTCCACAGCTACTACGATAGGGCCATCTGCTAGATTGCGTTGAGGGTCTTTAATAATTAAAGTGTCAATAAGCGTCCTGCGTACTACCCGCTCACAGACAGTTCCTAAACGACTGCCTGCATTCGCGCCCACACCTTTTGCTCCCATTACTAATAGTTCATAGCTATTCCGCTTGGTTTCATTGACCAATTCACGATAATTTTTGCCTTCCAAGGAACAGCGGCTAAAGTTAATAGATTCCTGCTTGCAAATCTTTTCTATTTGGTCTAAATAAGAATCTGTAATAATAGATAATCCACGAGTGATTAAGTCTTCATGGACATCCCGCTGCCGTTCCAGTTCTTGTTCTTGGCGAAATTGCTCTGGTAAACCACCTTCCATTTGACGAAAACGGGCATCGTGTAGCTTAGCGGCATAAACATGAACACCTGTTATTTTGGCATTATATAGTTTCGCTATTGATACAGTGTCGCTAGTGGCGCGGTTAGAATGATCAGAAGAATCGGTGGCGAGTAAAATGGAATGATAGTTTGGAGAAAAATCAAGTTTTTCAGGAGTATTTGTTGGATTAGTCATAATTTGATTATAATTTTAAAATTTAAAAGCCTTGAATCGCGGATTAAACGGATTACACGGATTACACGGATTTTAAATTAAAGTCAATTGTCAGATGTCAACGTGTCTCTAGGCTTTTAATCCGTGTCATCTGTGTAATCCGTTTAATCCGCGATTCAAAGCTTTAAAGTTGCTCTTAATTTTTTATTATAAACAATCCTTGCAATGAATAACATTTTTTTATTAGCTATAAATCTAACTCGTCGCTGCAACCTCGCTTGTCATCATTGCTACCTTGATGCTGACACATTGGAAAAGGGTAGCCCTGAAGAATTGACGACTGATGAAGTTTGTGGATTATTGGATTCCATAGCTTTGCGTAGTACCGAAACAATGGTGGTATTGACGGGCGGTGAGCCGCTGGTACGCCATGATTTGGAAACTTTGATTGCTCATGGTGCTCAACTTGGTTTATCTATGGTATTAGGTACTAATGCTGTATTGCTCAGCGAAAAACGTGTGCAATCACTTAAAAAGTCTGGATTATTAGGAGTAGGTATTAGCTTAGATTCTCTCGATCCTGCTTATCATGATGCTTTTCGCGGTGCTCCAGGTGCATGGGCTAAAACTATGAAGGGGATTGAAAACTGCTGCCGTCATAGTTTGTCATTCCAAATTCATTTTTCGGTGACAGAAAATAATGCCAATGAATTGTCCGCGATGATTGATTTTGCTCGCAGTAGCGGCGCACGAGTATTTAATGCCTTCTTTTTGGTTTGCACTGGGCGTGGACAATTTCTGTCTGATATTAGTGCGGCACTCTATGAACAGGTGCTTAAAAATTTGATTGAAGCGCAGGCAAAAAGTCAGGATATGATTATTCGTCCTCGCTGTGCGCCCCATTATAAACGTATTGCTTATCAAAGTAATCCCAGTTCACCATTAAATAGGATTAGCGGCAACGAAGGTGATGGTTGTATCGCTGGTACTCATTATTGCCGTATCACACCAGAAGGCAGTGTAACTGCTTGTCCTTATATTCCTGATGAAGTGGGCAATATTCGTGAGCGTCCCTTTTTGGAAATTTGGGATGAGTCTTTTCAGGCTTTGCGAACTCCGACGCTTAAAGGGGATTGTGGCGTTTGTGAATATAAAAAACTTTGTGGTGGTTGTCGTGCCCGCCCATTGGCAGCGGGTGGTGATTTGATGGATGCTGACTCATTATGTGCCTATAAACCTCAAGGTGGCTCAGTTATTCAACCGTTGGCTGATTTGTCGATTCAATGGAGTTCAGAAGCTGAACAGCGAATGCTGCGAATACCAGCGTTTTTGAGTAAAATGGTCAAAAAACGCGCTGAAGCTTATGTGGCAGAACTGGGAGAACCGCTGGTGACACCTGAGCATTTGGCGGTGCTGTCGGCGAGACGGTTTGGTAAATTTGATTAGTGACAAACACGGTTGACAGAGTACTAGAATTGTTTTAATTTTTTTACAAAACACATATATTCACCTATAATCAATATATCATCAGAATATTAAAAAATGCCATAACACTCCGGCATTGGTTTGTAGGAACTATCTAAAATCAAACCCTTAACTAAAAATGTATATTGGAGAAAACTTATGCAAATACTTATAGATTTTTTTGTAGTATTATTGCTAGCATTGACTTTATTTTTTGATCCATCTGGCTTTGATATTACTTCTAGTAACGTCAAACAATTTGAAACACATATATTGGGGTGTATGCATCACCCGCATAGATCGGGTAGATCGGGTAGATCGCGTAGATACTAAAGTATTTTAAGAGTGTTTCCAAAACCATATCGAAAATCCAACTTACTGTGTAGAAATAGACTCCAAAGTTTTCTTTAGTTCCTCTTCATCAATATGGTAATCGTGGTAGTTATTTGGTGTATTTTCATCTTCAAAAACCGAGTTAATATTGATTTTCTTTTTTTCTGTAACAGAATCATCCTTTTTCACCGGCTTCATGGCGATATCATTACTAAGATCTACATCGTGTTCGTCGATCACCCGTTTGCAAATACGGTTGTAATGCCGTGCCATACGATAGAAACGGATATATTTCAGTGCTGTTTCCCATAGATACTTGGGATAGAAGATTAGAGGATTTTCCAATGGCATGCCAGGACGGCGGTCGCGGCGATACTTGAGACGGAAGATACCGCCCTCCAAGGGATGGATTTTCTCGAACAGTACGCAGCCGTAGAATGATAATAGCTTGACCTTCATATTTTCGGGCTTATAACCCCAAGCCTTGGCTCGCCTGATCACGGTTTCCACATGTGCCGGGGTGTAATAGATATCCCAAGCCTTGAGATATACCTTCTTCCATTCCTCCTTGGACATATTCGGATGGTTGGTAATGACATGTTCTAGGTCATACTTATTCATGTCTTGGTCCATCTCCGTTCCCTGTTCAAAGAGTACTTTATGATCTTGAGAACCCGGCAGTGGCGTGAGGATAAAGAATTCTAGAATATCCAATGGCAGTTCGCGTTGAATGATTTTGATGTCCCGCTCAATAGTCTCGGGGGTATCGGTAGGGAAGCCTAGAATATAGCCGCCATAGGTGAGGGCACCCACATTATGCCATGCCTGTAGCATTGCCCGATATTCAGCGATATGGTTTTGGCCTTTCTTCACCTTTTTTAGGGCATCAGGATTAATGTTTTCTATACCGATGAAAACCCGATCCACACCAGCGCGACCAGCTTTTTCGATGAATCCGGATATCCTGTGGGACATAGTGTCAACCTGCAGAATGACCTTCATTTTCATGCCTTCCTTCTCCTGAAGCTCAATCAAACGGTCTAATATGGATTCCCAGTTTCTATTGCGGGCAAAGTTGTCATCACTGATAAAGAAATTATAAACGCCCTGAGCGGCATTGCTCCGCACAATATGCTCTACATCATCGGCAGTACGAAAACGGGACTTACGTCCTTGCACATTGATAATGGTGCAAAAGCTACAGACGAAAGGGCAACCACGACCGGCATCGAAGGAAGTTCGGAGACCAGCGGTACGTCGCAGGCGGGAAGCGGGCAGATAGGGTACTGGCTGTCCCGGGAGAGCGGGCAATTTACCCACATAATCATAGATTGGCTTCATCTTTCCCCGATCGGCATCCTGGAGCAAAGACTCTAGGCGGTTTTCTTCCAGTTCACCGGAAAACAAGGATACCCCAATATCTAGGGCCTCCTGAATTTCAGTGGGAAGAGTCTTCAACATGGCTAGGCAACCACTAATATGAAAGCCTCCGATACAGACTTGGATATCTGCGGTACGCAGCACGCGGGCAAGGTCCATGGCCCTAGGAAATTGATTGGTCTGCACCCCGACCAAACCGACTAAGCCATGACCACCGTCCTTACGGATCTGGGTGACAAGCTTGTTTGCCAAAATCCGGGTGTTAGTCTCATCGTAGGCAGTCAAACGGATATCCACGTTTTCTCCTAAGACGCGCCTTTCGGCACAATCCATTGCTAAACCATAAACTGTTGCTAAACTGTTTGCTGGAATGGAAGAGCGTACCCATTGGATCACATAACCGTCGTCATCATAATGGGACGGCTTGATCATGATGAAATGGAATACCCTCTTGACAGAATTCTGATGGGTCTGCATAAATTTTCTCTACTTTATACTGTTTTATAATATGAAAAAAAAGGCTTTTTATTTAAGGCTGGACAGTTTTAAAAAAGCCATATATAGCAGCCGCTCATAGTTTTTCTGTATCATATCTGTGCTATGAAAATACAAATGACTCAGAAAATTACGCACAATCGGTCGAAAAATTATCGCAGAAATGGCTAGTTGTGGCAAGCAAAGCTAGATGGGTACTTTACGGGTAGTCAAAAATGCCACCAATATTGCTCAAGCATTACGTAACTGCTCAACCCATCATTTGATAACGTTACTTGCTGTATGTATATGATAACGGAGCAGGTACGATAGAAAACTGCTACTTGCGAAATAACGCTAAAGGGGCTTGGGATATTGAATCTGGCTGTCAGGTGCGTCGTAGTGGGAATAAGGAATAAAAACTTTGAATCGCGGATTAAACGGATTACACAGATTACGCAGATTTAAACTCAAAACCGAGGCGTAGGCGTGCCTTAAAGGTTTTTTAATCCGTGTAATCCGTGTAATCCGTTTAATCCGCGATTCAGTGTTTTTTCTGGTGTACAAGGATTTCTTGCACTAGGGTTTTACTTAATTTTTTTTACACAGGACTCGAAATGACAAAAGCTAAAATTGTGAAGGTGCTAAGTATAACAAGCCACTTTGTTCATTGAGGCAACACTGCACATCGTTCCACCGCTGCCAACACTTCTTTTAGTACCGGTTTTTTAGTAAATCTCAGGACTTCTCCTGCTGACATTTCTTCAAAAACACCTTCCGCTACATTGCTACTTTCATAAAGTAATAAAATCAGATCACTTCGTCCAGCTTCATGTATTTTCTCTAATTTCCGTTGCAAATAGCGAGGATGCCAGAAGCCTATAATTTCAATTAAGGCACGTCGTCCATCTTTATGGTGAGTTAAGGAAAAGTCAGGAATCATTACGGTGTCGCCGAGAACAATGAGTTCATCTTCTCTGGATAATATCCATTTTCGCTTGGTGCCGCCATATTTAGCTTCAAAGTCTGCGGCGAAATCGGCTTCTAGTTTGCTATCAAATAAATTAGAAGTTTTAAAATGGCTGCGTAAAGGGGTACTTTTATCTAAAGTATAGTGGAAACTTTTTCCGGTTTCAGGGGGTTGTACTTCTGCATCCATGCGCCAGTTTTGGGATAGTAACAGGGCGGGTAGAAATTTGGCGAACTGTAAGCCATAACGCATTGTTGATTTGACAAACGGCGATATAGGGCCGTGCAGGATAATATTGTAGCCTTGCTGGGGTAAGGGGTAAATGGTGTGCATGAGTTTGAATAACTTGATATATTTGAATAAATCTTTGTAGCTATCCCGCACTAATATATCTACTTCTCGCGCCCAATATAATAAGCCGCGTGCTACTTCTAAATTGTAACGAGCAATTAAATCAACTGGGTTCATAATTTCTCCCATTCCTAGTAAAATCCGTTCTTCTAGTAAGTCTGCAAATAGGGCTTGTTCAACTTGTTTGCTTGTGAGGCCAAATTGGGTGGCGGTTTCTGCTATCGCTTCTGGTCGTGTAGTGGTGCTTAATAAGTCGGTTTTGATTGTAATTGGGCCTCGATTAAATAAGGCGTTTCTTAATTCAACCGGATTCATGGGAAAATCATGACCAAAAATGCAGCGGCTTACCAAGACATTGGCTAAGCCGCGCATGATGCGATAATCTAAACTTTCGCCCTCATAAGCGCGGAGGGCATCATCCAGTTCGCCTCGGCTTTGTCCGACGTGTGCTTTTACTATGTCTATTAAATGATTAGCAATTTCAATATAATGATAATCCGTGGGCAGGGCGAGCGGTGCGATTTCTTTGCCACGTTTTTTTAGGCGAGGGAGGATCAGTTCTGATTTGAGCATATATCGAATGCCTGATCATTTTGATCATCATCACTGGATAAAATTTCTGTAAGGATTGCTTGCTTCACAACTGATATAGAATTATCCAATTTCTTATAAATGGCATTGTGGAGTGTGGATAGGATGTTGTCAGAAGTAGCATAGTTTTCTTTTAAAGTAAGATTTTGTTCTGAAATTGGCACTCCTTCAGGTATTTGTTCAAAAATATCTGCTGATGCAAAGCAAAGAAGAGATAATTTAACGGCTTCAGTATCAAGACTATCACCAGTGTCAGTATTTAAAACGGCTGTTATATTCTCGATGGCTGTTCCAAAAAGTACTTCTTTAAGTGGATTTTGACTAATCCATTCTGCGGTTTTTTTAAGTACATCAGGAGAAGGCAGTCGAAACATCGGATGACCTGTTGCCAAAATAGAACAATAATGGGATGGAGAATGTAGGTATTCAGCATCTAATTCTGGCAAAATTTCAACACCATTAGGCACCGAATTTTTCGTCGTTAAGAAAACTGAGGAATGCTGAGGACGTACTAAACAAAGCGGGGTATCTTTGCAAACATATTGTAAGAACTCGGTAAATTTTGGAAATCCAAAATGGCTTTGTTGAAAATCAGGTATGGCATATCTAACAGCTTCTCTAATCGTGGATAAGTAAATCCCGCCATCCATCATTATACGACGTAAGCTTGTATCTTCCGCAAACAGTCTCAAAAGTGCTTTTGTAAGAGCAACCCCATCATCGGGATTATTTGTCATCAGTTCGCGGATTTTGGGTATTAATCTCACTACTTTTGGGTCATTGACTTGATATTTGTTGGTTTCTGTTATCTTGCTATCTTGTCGTTCTGGATTGAAGACTTCAGGATCAGGAATAGGAATAAACTCATCACAAACGGCTTTTAAAATACGATTGCTCATATTGGGATATGCACAGACGATGACTGTTTTTCCGTATTCATGTAGTTTTTTGGCTAAAGCTGCAAAGCCACCATCTCCTGAGACTATGACATAGATTTCTATAGCCGGACGAATATGAGCCATATCAATAGCATCAATGGCTAATTGGATGTCGGCAGCATTTTTTTTATGGTCACGAGAAAAGCCAAAAACTTGAATGGGATCAATGCCTAACTCATTTATTTCATTACGCAGATTACCTAATCTTGGATCACTCCAATTTGCGTAGGCGCGTTGAACTGCAATTTTTCCCAGTTCATTGGTTTGATTAATGAGATTGACAATTTCTTTAAGTGATAAATTGCTGATTAAATCCGGAGAAAAGTTGTATCCTTTTAATAGGTTTTCAATATCGTAAAAAATCGCCACGTTAAATGACATGTTGAGTTCCTTAGTTAGCCTTGGGATAAATCCCAAGGCTAAAAGCTAAAGTCGGCTGAAGCCGACTAACAGACTGGGT
>JAUXCJ010000099.1 GCA_030618965.1 Thiomargarita sp. | reverse complement strand
CCATGTGAAAGTAGGACACTGCCAGGAATTTGATATACCGAACCCCCGTAGGTTATAATACTTACGGGGGTTTTTTATTGCCTATAATTTTTATTAAGATACAAAAGTATTATGATAGAAATACGCATACATGGTCGTGGTGGGCAAGGCAATGTAGTTGCTGCTTATTTACTAGCAATGGCTGCTTTTGAAGAAGGGCGTTATGGTCAAGCTTTTCCTAATTTTGGGGCGGAACGACGGGGAGCACCAGTTATGGCCTTCGTGCGTATCGACGACAGTCCCATTCAACGGCGTTGTCAAGTCCTTCATCCCGCATTTTTAATTATTCAAGATCAAGCCTTGTTACACGTACCAGGGGTGACAGACGGCTTATTACCCGATGGTAAAATATTAGTCAATTCTAGTTTAAGCAGCGCAGAACTGAGTCAACAATTGGGAAAAACTGCCATTGCGTTACCTGCAATGGCCTTAGCCAAACAATTTTTAGGCCGCCCAGTACCTAATACCGCCCTACTTGCCGCATTTTTTAGCTTAACAGAACTGCTGTCACAAGAATCTTTAAGTAATGTTCTCCAAAAACGTTTTAAAGGCAAGATTTTAGAAAACAATTTAAAATTAATTAAAGAAGCTGCTACAAAAGTTCCCGCAGGTTTGTGGAAAGAAAAGGAGGTTGTTCATGCTCCAAGCACTTGAAGGCTCACAAGCAATCGCCCAAGCGGTAGCCTTATGCCGTCCCCAAGTTATTGCGGCTTATCCGATTACTCCGCAAACGCATATTGTAGAAAATATTTCTAAATTGGTAGCTGATGGCCAATTGCAATGCGAGTTTATCAGTGTTGAAAGTGAATTTTCAGCTGCTTCAGTTGTTTTAGGTGCAGCCTTGGCTGGTTCTCGTGCTTATACAGCCAGCGCGTCACAAGGCATTTTGCTGATGGCAGAAGTCTTATTTAATATTGCTGGAATGCGTGTTCCCATTGTAATGACTTGTGCTAACCGCGCCGTTTCTAGTCCCCTATCAATTTGGAATGACCAACAAGATTCAATGGCGGTGCGTGATGCGGGCTGGATTCAACTTTATTGCACTGATAATCAAGAAGCTGTTGATACTACTATTCAAGCTTTTCGGATTGCCGAACGCACCGAATTACCTGTGATGGTTTGTATGGATGGCTTCACGCTGACTCATACATTGGAAGGTATTGATATTCCAACACAAAAGCAAATCGATGCCTTTTTACCGCCCTATAAATTTTCTCGTAGTTTAGAACCGAGTAATCCCATAAGCCTTGGAACCCTAGTTTCCCCAGATTTTTATCCAGAAGCCCGACATTCGCACCATCAAGCACTATTGAATGCTCAGGCTGAAATTGTGTCTACCGATAAAGATTGGTCAGTTATCACTGGTCGCCAATCTGGTGGTTTATTATCGGTAGAAGGTCTAAAACAAAGCAAGATTGCTATTTTGACGATTGGTTCAGTATTAGGCACTTTAAGAGAAGCATTAAAAGAAATACCATCAGGGCAACCAGTCAAACTGATTGGCTTACGCTCATTCCGACCTTTCCCAAGTGATGCTTTGAAAGCTGCCTGTCAAGGATTAGATGACGTTATCGTGTTAGAACGAGCTTTATCACCTGGCAGTGGCGGTATTGTCGGTTTAGAAGTGTTAGCAGCCTTATCCGAATTAGCCAAACCTCCCCGTGTACATAATTTTGCGGCTGGCTTAGGTGGACGTGACATTCCATTAGAGATTCTACCTAAATTGCTTTCTGTCTTGAATAATCCTGGTGATAGACGCTTTAGAATTATTGATGTTGATATGAAAAAATTACCTGTAGAAGATAGATAATTACATGCTAGGTTAAATAACATGACAACAATTATTCCCATTTCTGAACTTCGCAACAAACAACCCCGTTTTAGGGGGCTAGAATCAGGACATCGCGCCTGCTTGGGCTGCGGTGAAGCCTTAGCAGCTCGTTTAGTCATAGAAGCAGCTGGCCCTGATGTTATGGTCGCTAATGCAACAGGCTGTTTAGAAATTTTTACCACACCTTGGCCAGAATCTGCTTGGCGAATTCCTTGGGTACATTCCTTATTTGAAAACACTGGCGCAATAGCGGCAGGTATGGAAGCTGCCTTAAAAGCTCAAGGTAAATCAACTAAAGTCTTGGCATTTGGGGGCGATGGAGGCACTTTTGATATTGGCTTTCAAGCTCTCTCAGGTATGCTAGAACGTGGACACAATGTTTTATATGTTTGTTTTGACAATGAAGCCTATATGAATACTGGTATTCAACGTTCGAGTTCTACCCCCCATGCTGCGATGACAACAACATCACCGCCTGGTAAAGAGCGTATGGGTAAACGTCACTTGAAAAAAGACATTGTTTCCATTGTTGCTGCCCATCACATTCCTTACGCTGCGACTACATCTGTCGCATATCCATCTGATATTAGAAAAAAAATTAGAAGAGCTATGGCAATTGATGGCCCAACATTCCTACAAATTCATTCCCCTTGTCCGCTAGGGTGGGGATATGAAGGCGATCAAAGCATTGCAGTGGCAAGACTTGCCGTACAAACAGGCTTATTTCCAATCATTGAATTAGAAAGAGGTGGATTAGCCAGTGTAATGCCTTTGCGTCACATACCCCCTGTGACAGACTATATGAAAATACAACAACGTTTTCGCCATTTATTTTTGGATGATTTACGGGCTAAAGAAGAGTTAGAACACATTCAAGCGATAGCCAATCATAATATTGAAGTTTATAATTTACGCGGAGAAGGAAAAGATGCTTTCGATAGTAAAGGGATGGACACGGTGCGGCGTGGGGGGATACGTTGGGCATAAAAAAGTTAATCCTTTAAACCTTGCGTTATAAAACAAAATTGTCATGGCTAACCTATTTTCCCTTCCAATTTTTACAGTTCAGTTAGCATTTAGTGAAAAAATTAATCTAGTTTCTCCGCTACTTATTCCAGAAGCTATCACTGTTAATCAATCCTCTTCCACACTGACAAAATCCCTAATTAAGCGGTTAGAAGCAAGTTACATCAAGCAAGGGGATTATTTAGAAATACTTCGTCATACTCCCCCTAGCTTTTCCTTACAAACTGAAAAGTTGAGCTTTTCCCTTCAAGCATTCCGTAAACGTCCATTATATCCAGACTTAACACTGGAGTTTGACTATTTTTATACACAATTGCCTAATCAAGATTGTTTGGGATTTTTGCCAGTTTTGGGCATTGAAGCTTATGCTGACACCCCAGAAGAACTAATATTTGTATTGCAACGCGCTATTGAACTGGAGTTTACTCGTAAAAAACGTTTTAGCTCTGTGCGACGTTTAATCAGCACTCAGTGGTATCAAGAAATAACTGTCAAACAAGAACTGACAGATGCACGTTTTCATAGTTTGTCAGAACTGGATAATTTGGATGATGAACGCGAGCAACAATGGTTGCCAGAGATAGCACAAGCATTAAAACGTCAGCCACAATGTCGTTGTTTTGGGCGTGAAAGTGAACTTGAACAAATGCTACGCGCTTTGACGGGAAAATATAATCGCAATCTCTTATTGGTTGGACGTGCTGGAGTTGGCAAAACTGCATTAGTAGAAGAATTAGTTCGTGTGTCTGCAAAGCGAGGTTTAGCTGCGGTAAAATTTTGGGAAACCACAGCGGCGCGTATGTTGCAAAAGCTCACGATTGAAGCTGGCTGGGAAGAATCGTTGGGGAAAGTTTTAGAAGAACTGAGGAAACGCGGCGATATTCTCTATGTGCGTAATCTTGCACAGCTCTTTGAAGTGGGCGCGTATGTGGGTAATTCTATTAGTATGGCTGAATTTATGCGCGAACATTTAGCTATGGGCAGTGTACGCCTCATCACGGAATGCAGCGATGAAGAACTTGCAACGATTGAAACACGAGCACCTGGTTATAGTAATCTATTTCAAGTGTTACGCTTAGATGCGCCCCCCCTTGCACAACAGTCAAATATAGTCAGCCGCCGTCTGCATGTTTCTCATCCTAAACAAGCTATTCCAAAAGAGGCCATTGAGGAAACCTTGAGGTTGCAACACCGTTATAGTTTGTATTCTGGTTTTCCTGGTAAAACCGTGCATTTTTTAGAATCACTTTTAAATCAAGATAATATAAAAAAAACTGCGTTGGATTCTCAAGCCGTAATAACAAGATTTAGCGAAGAATCAGGGATGCCGCGTTTTTTAGTAGATAGCCGTTCTAGCTTTAAACTTAATGAAACGCAACAATTTTTTAAATCACGCCTGTTTGGACAAGATGAAGCCATTGATATTATTGTTGATTTGTTAGCCTCTGTCAAAACTCGCCTAACTCGTCCGGGCAAGCCGCTTGCATCTCTATTATTTGTTGGCCCAACTGGTGTTGGCAAAACTGAATTAGCTAAAGCCCTTGCTGAGTTCATGTTTGGCGACAGTCAACGCCTGATTCGCTTTGATATGAGCGAATTTTCCGATGAAATTGCAGTATTACGTTTAACAGGCGATGCCTCTTCGGCAGGGCAAGGCTTATTAACCGACAAAGTAAGGCAACAACCGTTTTCTGTGGTTTTATTTGATGAGTTAGAAAAAGCCCATTTTGCCTTTTATGATTTATTATTGCAATTGATGGGTGAAGGGCGTTTAACCGATGCACGCGGACAAGTTGCCGATTTTTGTAGCAGCGTGATTATTATGACTTCTAATATTGGTGCAGGTGTTAGCCAGCAGCGTAGCCCCGGATTCCATGAAAAAGATAATAGTTCTCAAGCACTGCATCAGCACTATCTGCAAGCCGTACAACACTTTTTTCGTCCAGAGCTATTCAATCGCTTGGATCAAGTGATACCATTTAATGCACTTTCCTTAAACGTTTTGCGTCCCATTGTCCGCCGCGAACTTGATAAAATCAAACAGCGGGATGGTTTGCGGACACGGGATGTATTTCTGCAAATTGAAGACTCAGTTATCGACTATCTCGCTAATCTTAGCAAAGATAGCCACTATGGAGCTCGCCAGTTACAACGTTGCTTACATGAAGAAATCGTGATTCCGCTAACAACAACTTTAAACCGTTATCCGTTTTCAGCAAAAATGAAAGTGATTATTAGTCAAGGCGAAAATGGACTAAACTTTAAAACAGTGATTGAAACTCAAAAAGCGCGTGCCGATCAAACTTTGGCTGATAGTAAATGGACTTTAAGAGAAATCACAAGTGCCACAACCACTGCACGGCGTTTCGCACAACAAATTAATGATGGCCCTACCATGAACCAATTATGGAGTAAATGGGACATTTTAGAACGCGATAGCCGTAGAATGAAGAATAAATTTTGGCAAAATCCTAGCACAACGCATGAATATGGTAAACTACATCAATTGTTGGAAAATGGCAAAACGCTATTGCAACAGATTGAAAACATAGAAATTGATAGTTCTTTAGCCTTTATTGGCATGAATACACCAATAACAGCTAATAATTTGCAAGATTGGCAAAAGGCTCATCAAACCTGGCAACTACAACTATTAGATATTGTACAGCCTGAAATGGGGCATTGTGTATTATCTATTTACGGCGGCGGAAGGGATTATTTGCTTAATATATATAATATGTTTAAAAAGTTAATCACAGATAAAGATTGGACGTTTTTAGAACGCGCTGTGTGGCTAGAAAAAAAAGTAAATGAGTATTATTATACAAAGCATTTTAACTCACCAAAACAAGCAAATGAT
>JAUXCJ010000354.1 GCA_030618965.1 Thiomargarita sp. | reverse complement strand
GCCGTCACACGCACTGCGAGTTTGCTACTTTGCCCATGTAACCAGTACGGTACATTAGATTGAGCGGGTAATAACCAAGTCACTGGTCCGGGCCAGTTTGCAAATACTCGTTTCTCTAGCATTGATGTTAAAGGTTCCAAAAATGGTTCAAGTTGTGCGAAATCCGCAGCAATTAAAATCAAGCCTTTTTCCCAACTGCGTTGCTTCAGTGCCAACAAACGTAGTACGGCTTTTTTATTTAATGGATCACAGCCGAGGCCATAAACCGCTTCAGTAGGATAAGCAATAATACCCCCCGCCTTTAGAGAACGCACTGCTTGTTTCATAAGCTTTTTCTAATTTAAAATAATGAGCCAGTAAACGGCAATCCTAAGCTTTCTCTAATTTTTTCAATCTCTTGCTTAGTAATTAATTGACCACCAGCACCTAAATCTTTACCATTATCAGTCATATTCAATAAAATCATACCTTTTGCCTTACATCGCTTAATGTGTAGTTTCTCAGCATCGGTATGGCGAGATACTGATAAAATACGCACTTTAGGTTTGCGTCCCTGTTGAAGCAATTGATTTATCCAAATATTTTTATAAGGATAGTGCGGTCTTGCTTTGGCTTCACTAATGTGCTCAATCAGTCTTTTTTTGGGTGGCAAGAATCTCCAATATAGCGGAGTTCATTAGGATATTTGGGATCGAAGAGTCCGTATATGTAACTTATCATTTTTAATCCTTAGATTTTTAAAAATTATTAGCGACGAAATTCACCATTAATCAAAAAATAAACAACCTGTGCTATCACTTTATCCCTGCTCATAATAAAAGCATGACTATGGGGCAAAACTAAAAAATCAGACATGCCTTCAACTTTTGCTCGTTTTACCGCAACCTTGCCATCATCTTCACCAGGAATTAACCAAGAACTCACAGGGTCTATCGTTCTATTACCAGTAATCACACCCAGTTCAAAATCAACCGGGCCAAGTTTATTAGGCACACTGGCACTGTCTGTACCAAGCTGCTGCCCAACTGGCCCAGTAATCCATTGATACCAAGCATAATTTTTAAAACGATCAACGATTTCACTACCTTTATTAGGTGGACTTATCATAACCACACGACCGAGATTTTTAGGTCGGTTATTTTTCAGATACCAGCGGGTAATAATACCACCGAGAGAATGAGTGACAAAATGCACTTTGTCCGCTGAATCAATCCCCTTCCCCTTTGCTTTTATTTGCCCAGCAATATTTTTAACCAATACTCCGATGGGAAATTTTCTTGAAGGGTAACTAATATTGATTACCTGAAATCCTTGACTTAATAAATACTTTTCCAAAGACTTCATAGAAGAACTGGAACGCGATAAGCCGTGTAATAGTACAACATAATCATGAGAATTATATTTTTTATTCACAGCTTCAGCAGGCAGGTTTGCAGATATAAACATAATAATTAAGACTAATATGAAAAAATAGGATTGATTTTTCAGGAGCATGACATCCATCATTTGTTTAAAGAGTTTTAATTCTCTAACATATTCTTAATATTATCAATATATTATTTAATCCCATAATAAATAAGTGTTTGATATTTTTAATATTTCAATTATAATTTTATCCAATAGAATCCAATCACTTATTAGGATAATAAACAAATGAACTTACATGAACAAATGCAACAAATTGGTAAACAAGCGCGTGAAGCCGCAAAAGTCTTAGCGCGTGCTAGAAGTAATTTAAAAAACGAGGCTTTAGAAGCAATAGCCCAAGCACTGGAACAACAACATGAACAATTACTAGCTGCCAACGCCAAAGACTTAGAAGCTGGTAAAACCAAAGGGCTTGATTCGGCTTTACTAGATCGTTTAGCCCTAAATGAGTCACGTATTGCAGGCATGATTGAAGGCTTACGGCAAATAATCGCTTTACCTGATCCTATTGGCGAAATCAGCAATTTAAAATATCGCCCTAGCGGCATTCAAGTGGGCAAAATGCGCGTACCTTTAGGCGTGGTAGGTATTATTTATGAATCTCGCCCCAATGTTACCGCTGACGCTGCTGCTTTATGCCTAAAATCAGGAAATGCCACCATATTACGGGGCGGCTCAGAAGTGATTCACTCTAATCAAGCCATTGCTAGTTGCATTCAAGCAGGATTAACGGCAGTTGGTTTACCAAGTACAGCGGTACAAGTAATTGAAACAACTGATAGAGCCGCTGTAGGTAAATTAATCCGCATGTCAAAATATGTTGATGTCATCATTCCGCGAGGCGGCAAAGGCTTGATTGAGCGCGTGACTGATGAAGCACGAGTACCTGTTATCAAGCATTTACATGGCATTTGTCATACTTATATTGATGACAAAGCTAATATTGAAAAAGCTATTGCCGTCGCCTATAACGCCAAAACGCAACGCTATGGCACCTGTAACACAATGGAAACGCTACTCGTCGCTGAAGGTATCGCCGCAGAAGTTTTGCCACCGCTGGCAGAAAAATACCAAGCGGCAGGGGTTGAACTGCGCGGTTGTCCTGCTACGAAAGCTTTATTGAATAACATTAAAACGGTGACTAATGAAGATTGGGAAACGGAATATCTTGCCCCGATTTTATCCATACGCATTGTGGCAGACTTAGAGGCGGCAATGGCACATATCTCTGAATATAGTTCTCAACATACAGAGAGTATTATCACTGAAGATTGGAGTAGTGCGCGACGCTTTTTAAATGAAGTGGATTCAAGTTCAGTGATGGTAAATGCATCGACACGATTTGCGGATGGCTTTGAATATGGATTAGGTGCAGAAATAGGTATCAGCACTGACAAAATTCATGCACGAGGCCCAGTGGGCTTAGAAGGTTTAACTTCACAAAAATTTATTGTGTTAGGGGATGGCCATATTAGAGAATGACGGAAAAAAACGACAAAGCCATAGGGTATATAGCATCACCCAAGATTTCTCCCCCCCTCAATCCCCCCCGCTGGGGTGGAAGTTCCCCCGCCCATCGGGAGGGGGCTAGGGGGAGGGGTAATCACACTCAACCCATAG
>JAUXCJ010000124.1 GCA_030618965.1 Thiomargarita sp. | reverse complement strand
CAATCATGATGTTACCGGTTTATGTCTGGTTGATTTACCCGGATTAGAGGCGGCTCAAGGGCATGAGCAAAAATTGGTTTCTTCATTGGAACATGAAGTGGATGCAGTTATTTTTGTAAAATCGCCCGATGTACTGGGTACGGATTGGGAACAAGCTGATTATAGTGTTTTTGATTTAGTTGATAATGCGGTGAGGGAAGTCGAGCTGGCTAATCGTTTATTCATTGTTTTAAATGAGAAAAACGATGGTTCTAACCGCAAACAGGTGCAATTGTTAAAAGAGCAGCCACCTGAAACTTATAGTCCGCCTAGGATTTTGACGGCGAATTGTATTGATGCAGCTGAAGTGGAACATAAGGTATTTTCCGTCGTGCTTCAACATATTGAGACCAATTTGGAAAGCACAGACAGGAAATATATCAAAGCTCTTGCAGAGAAAATGGCTTCTGTGGCTGAAACACTTTCCTTGCTTTTTACACCCAGTCTGAGCGGATTGAGTACCAGAAATGCCGATTTAACGCGAGAAAGAAAATATCGGATATTGTCCGAAAAATTTATCAAGGAATTGATAAGAGGATTAGAAAAGTTGGTATTGGATGTCCAACATGTTTTAAAGATTAGTGAGGAATTTAAACAGAAAGTTGAGGAAATTTGCGAAGCTGCTAGGGAAACTGCACCGATTCCGACTAAAGAGGCTTTGGCAGAACACTATTTAGAATCTAGTGGTTGGAAGGGCGTTGTTGGCGAAGAACTGAATTATTTACGTGCTTATTTGACTGAGTTCATGGCAACCAATTTAGATAATTATTTGCAAACCAAGATTAATGAAGTGCTTCGACAAGTATTACTCGGAGTTTTCCCCAAATCCTTGCAAAAAATGTTGCCCACTCCACCAGAAACTGATACTGATCCACGCGCTATAATCTTAGAGTTCCAAAAACTATTGGATAAAGTCGAACATCCTAATATTTATAAAGCCTTTGAGTACATCCATAAATTTAATTTCTCTTACCATAGCCATTTTCATTATCGTGTTCGTGAGGAAATGGGCTTGCTAAACACTTATAGCAGCGATTCTATTGATGACATTGTGCCTCAAGATGCGACACGGGATAATTTTATGGAAAAAGCGGAAGAAATTGCAAGGGGCTTAGATAGTCATTATCAACAAACGATTTATCAATTGAGAAAGCAGTTTGGTGAAACTATGCAAGCCGATCCAGCTAATGCAATTTTGGCTTTGGTTGAAGAAATTAAAGATCGTCTTGTCAGAGCCAAAGGTATGAAAGAAGAGTGGCAAAGTTTTCTTGATCCCATTAGGGAAACTCTCTGGGCTGAAGAATTAAGTCAGTTTAATCAAGAGATTGCTTTACGCAAACAGTGGCGGAACGCGCTTGAAGATGCACTAAAAAGTGCGAAACAGGTACAGGCAGAGTTTCCAAGTTATTAAGGGGAAAAGATGCCAAATCGGACAGTTATGATGATGATAGGGCCAGATGGTGTGGGTAAAACGACATTATTGGCAACTATGTATCATCAATTTGATAAGCAATCGGGTTTTGAACTCGCGGCGAGTAAAGATACGGCTGATGATCTTCAAGAGGCTTATTTGAAGCTGAGTAATATTATTACGCAACCGACTTTTACACCCACAGGGCCTTTACTGAGGGGTACTGCTGGTATTGTTGAGCGTAAATTTGAAATGTTATTTAAAGGTAAAAAGGAACTGGATTTTGTTTTTTATGATATTGCGGGCGGTTTAATACATGCGGATACGGATAGTGATCATCATGATTTTAAGGATTTTCAAAATAAGCTAGAAGAATCTCTTGTGATTATGATTGTAATAGATGGCTCTGTCTTAGTCGAAGGTGATGATTTTTTATTGGCTCAACGAAATGATCCTATACAAATTTATAAACTGCTTGTACCTACATTAAAAAATGAAAAACGAGATCATTTGCTTTTATTTGTAATTACTAAATGTGAAGCGTGGCTTAAAAATGAAACCCGTCGAAACCAGTTAGAAACAGCCTTTGAAAAACGTTATAGAATTGTTCTCAATATGCTTTCAGAACAAAATAATGTTGCTGGGGTTTTGATACCTGTCAAAACTTTGGGTTGCGTGGAGTTTACTCATATTGATTATCACAATAAACATAATGAATTGATATTTGTGAGGAAACCTAATTTAGAATTTCGACCTCAAAATACTGATCAAGCTTTACGCTATGCGCTGGCATTTGCCTTATTGCAACATGATCAACATCGTACTCAATTGAGCCGTTTGATGCGCTGGTTACGAGATGAAAATGTCGCTTTTCAAAAAGCCTTGAGCGAATTTGCGGAAGCCCGTAATCGCTCATTTAAAATTTATGGAAATGCTTCACTGATTGAGGTATCAAAAAAATGAAAGTAAAACAAGTTAATTGGCAAGGGGCTGCTGTTCATACGCGAGAAATTGATCCGAGGAAAGATTATGATTGGATAGTTAAACAGGGGGAACTGCAATTATTTGAACAAATGGAATATATGCACCGAGTCGCATTACGTGATGCGGGTGGCGAAGCTCCTATATTGGCTTTACTTCTTGAAGATCAAGCGGTTGGTTTATTAATTGGAGACTTACCCAGTTCTCGCCTTGATCATGGAAACAGAGTGATTTATAACACGCTTTATTTAGAATTTGATAAAGAAGAGCAGGAAAATATCTTAGAATCAATAACGAGTTTATTACTCTGTTCTCAAAAAACTTATAAGCCTCATCAGCAACATTTTAGTGATTACGCTGAAACCTTATATGCACAAGAAGCTGAAAAAACCGTGATATTGCCTAGCTTATATAAACAAGCTGATTTGAGTTTAAGCCCGATTCAATCGAATAAGTTGATTTTGCCTTCTACGCCAGTTAATAGAAATCGCTGTGCGCGTTATTTGATGGATTTTGAGCCATCAACTGAAAATGGCCACTTTTATCTTATATCCACGGGTAGAGTCAGCCTTGAAAAATGTGAAGAAATTGCGGAACTCAGTGAGGACATGTTGTTATTGACTTTATCTTCAGAGGTTGAATCTGAAATTGATTTTAACAAGGGAAAAGGACGTTTTGATAAGCTTAAAAAAATTATGAGATTTAATAAATAGGCAAAAAAAATAGTCTGAAGTGATTCATAATTATCATAAGCAGGGCGCGTTAGATAGCGCCTCCGCTTGATGAACTCCGTTATTGGAGAAGGTTTTCTTGCGCTACCATAACACCTCTTCCATGTTCATTATGATTTACAATCCAACATTCTATTTCAGGTTTTACTTTACAAGGCTGTGACATTATTATTGTTAGTGTATCGCCTTCTTCTGCGACATACTTCTGTTTACCTTCCCACTCCAAATTTGTGTCTTGTTCCAATGTAATGGTTTTACCCACGACATCCATTTGCTTTTCAGCAGTTTTAATACAAGCAGAGAAAGAGACTACTATTGCAAATATAGCTCCTGACAAAAAAATGTTATTTAGTTTCATTTTGATTTCCTAAAACAGATTGAGTCCAAATATTAATGGACAGTTATATGCGGGTTCAAAAAAACCATCTTAAATTAATTGATAAGTTGGTATTATCCGCAAAATTAGGCATTTTTAATACATTTGCTGAGTATTTTACAACAATTATGGCTGTTTTCAAAATTTAATTTCAAAAAAATGTAACAAGTTGAAATTAATTAATTTTATTACTTATTGTAACAATAAGTAGACTATTTAGGCAAAAAAAAAGCCGTTGTTAATAATTAACAACGGCTTTATAGAAACTGGCTCCCCGGGACGGACTCGAACCGCCGACCAATTGATTAACAGTCAACTGCTCTACCAACTGAGCTACCAGGGAATAATTTTGATATTATACACAAATTTGAGTTAAAATCAACAGCTTTTTTAAAAAAGCTCAGGTGTGAATTCGCATCAACGGGCGCATTATAATAAAGTAGCTAAAATGATGCAAGCTTTTTTTAATTAAGTTTATATGGAAAATTCAAAATTTATGATTAACGAACTGCATACTGTTGGCGATTTTATACGCTGGGGCGCAACTCAATTTAATAAAGCCAATCTATTTTTTGGACATGGTACTGAGAATGCTATAGATGAAGCCGTCGTATTGGTTTGCCACGCCTTGCATTTACCCCCTGAAATTCCAGATGTTTTATGGCATTCTCGATTAACAACAGTCGAAAAACAAGCCATACTTGATTTATTTAATCAACGAATAGAGCAACGCATTCCAACACCCTATTTGACTGGAGAGGCTTGGTTTGCTCAGATGCGTTTTTTTGTAGACAAGCAGGTTTTAATTCCCCGCTCTCCAATCGCGGAATTAATTGAACAAGGATTTCAGCCTTGGGTAGAGTCAAACGAGGTTGAGCATGTACTTGATTTATGTACAGGTAGCGGTTGTATTGCAATTGCTAGTGCCATGATAGCATTTCCTAATGCTGAGATTGATGCTGTAGATATTTCATCAGAAGCCCTTGAAGTTGCAAATAAAAACATTAAAAATTATGGTTTAGAACAGCGTGTGCATACTATCTGTTCTGATTTATTTTCAAACTTAGCCGGAAAACGTTACGATTTAATTATTTGCAATCCGCCTTATGTTGATCCCCACGCGCTGGAAACCATGCCGAATGAATATCATCATGAGCCTAAAATTGGCCTTGAAGCGGGAGAGGATGGATTACTTTTTGTTAAACAAATCTTAGAAAAAGCCCCAGACTATTTGACACCAGAAGGCAAGCTCATTGTCGAAGTAGGTGTCAGTAAAACTCAACTGATTGAACAATATCCCGATGTACCATTTAGATGGATTGAATTTCAACGGGGTGGTTTAGGGGTATTTTTATTAACTAGAGAAGAATGCAGTTCCAGTTATGTTTAATTATCAGAGTAAAGCATTTAGGGGAAAATGTGCCAAACCGCGTCCCATTTATTACCAAACAGAATGTTTAGATTGTGAACTTATCATCAGTGTTAAATGGGAACGTAATTATACAGGTGCATTGCGAACACCCCGACACAAACGAGAAAAAAAGTCTTGTCAGTTTTGTAAAGGCACTCATATCATTTCTGCTCAAATCAGATATCAAGACTATCTTGATATTAATAAACATTGGGATCTTTTTGATATTACGGAAGCGGATAATGTTTTTTAGGCGTTAGTTATACTGACAGGTTTTAGAAATCTGTCAGGTAATAAAATAAAATTCTCCATTCATCACAGTTCCAAAAATCAATAGTTCGGACAGTTTTTACAAGTAGTTGATTTTTAACTAAAGCTAGTGTGTCATTTAGCTACGCTTACTTCGTT
>JAUXCJ010000116.1 GCA_030618965.1 Thiomargarita sp. | reverse complement strand
GGATTAACGGAATAAACGGATTTGTCAAGATTGAGTTTTGAAATTATATTATGTTAATTCAACGAATTATAAGATTATGAGTCACTAGCAAAATTATTGGTTTTTCAATCCGTTTATTCCGTTAATCCGTTGTACTAGACTTTAAAAGAATATGGGCAAATTACAAGCAATATGGAAAAAATATACCTTACAGTTCAAGCATCCAAGTGGCACCTCGCGGGGAGTTTTAACCAAAAAACCGACTTGGTTTCTCTTAATCAGTCAGGCGGAACAAGCTAATATTGTTGGAATAGGAGAATGTGGACTGCTGAAAGGATTAAGTCCAGATGAACGCCCAGATTTTGAAGCTAAATTAAATGAAGTTTGCCTTAAAATTGAAGAATATAGTACAAATTATCAACAATCTTTGACAGCCTTTCCAGCCATTCAGTTTGGTTTAGAATCGGCTTTATTGGACTTTCAAGCCAAAGCCAAAGGCATCAAGTTTCTATTTCCCTCCCAGTTCACAACTGGAAAATATGGCGTTAAAATCAATGGCTTGATTTGGATGGGCTCGCAGGAATATATGCACGCTCAGATAAAAGACAAATTAGCCAACGGCTTTAGTTGCCTCAAAATGAAAATAGGAGCCATTGATTTTGAACAAGAATTGTCTATTCTGAAATCTATTCGCCGTGAATATTCATCTAAGGAAATAGAAATCAGGGTAGATGCCAATGGAGCATTTACCCCACAAGAAGCCTTAGAAAAATTAAAACGCTTATCTGAACTAGAAATCCATTCCATAGAACAACCCATTCAAGCTGGACAAATTGAATTAATGAGCAAATTGTGTGAAATAACGCCTTTGCCCATTGCCTTGGATGAAGAATTGATAGGTGTCACCTTTTCTAAATCTAAAGCCGAATTGTTGGATAGCATCAAACCCCAATATATCATATTAAAGCCAACGCTATTGGGTGGATTTATAAATACGGAAGAATGGTACCGTTTAGCGAATCAGCGTCAAATTTCATGGTGGATAACCTCAGCTTTGGAATCCAATATTGGCTTAAATGCCCTTGCTCAGTGGACAGCCACCCTAAATAATTCCTTACCGCAAGGCTTAGGAACTGGGCAATTGTACACAAATAATATCCCATCACCATTGTTCATTAAAAATGGCTATCTTTATTATGATAATAAATGGACAAAAATACACAACAATCCAATTACACAGACTTTGTGAAGAAAAATTAAATGATAAAAATAGCTTAGAATGGGAAAAAAGCATTTATCTATTTATTCGAAATTGGTTATCTAACTCACCAACGCTTCAAATTCGGACATCCGGCACAACTGGAACACCAAAAATCATAACAGTATCAAAACAACAAATGATACAATCAGCCTTGATGACTGGGAATTTTTTTCAACTAAAGGCAGGACAAAATGCACTACTTTGTCTATCAGCAAATTATATTGCTGGGAAAATGATGATAGTACGAGCTTTAGTATTGGAACTTAATTTGATTCTAATAGAACCGAGTTCAATGCCGCTATCCAAACTTGGAAAAGAGATTATCCATTTTGCCGCAATGGTGCCATTGCAACTCCAGCGTCTTATATTTGAATCAAAACCTTCACTCAACCAAATCCAAAAACTAATAATAGGTGGCAGTGCAATTAACCAACAATTAAAAGCAACAATAAAACATATAAATACTAAAGTTTTTGCTACTTATGGTATGACAGAAACCCTAAGCCATATTGCAATCATGCCCCTTAATGGAACTCAATCACAGCCCTATTTTAAAACTTTGGAAGGAATTAAAATTACTCAAGATGAAAGAGAATGTTTAGTTATTCACGCTTTCGATAAAGAACTGGTAACAAATGATAAAATAATTCTCCATTCAGAAAATACATTTCAATTATTAGGAAGAGTGGATAACATTATTAATACTGGCGGCATAAAAATTATTCCAGAAGAAGTCGAGAGAAAATTAGAATCATTAATTCCAGCGCGAAGATTTTTCATCAGCAGTATTCCTGATAACAAATTGGAAAATAAACTAATATTACTGATTGAAGGTTCAGAAATGAGTGTTTCAGAACTGGATAAATTAAATAATCAGATTAAAAATAATTTATCAAAGTTTGAACGCCCTAAACAAGTCTATTTTGTTAAACAATTTATGGAAACTCCGACAGGAAAAATCCAAAGGAAGATGACTAGCAGGTTTTTGCCTGAATTTTTAATTGACATAGGAATAGAATGAATTATAATGAACTTGTTATAAATAATGTTATTTGTATTTAACTAATTGTTTAGTTTAGCTTAAAATTTATTTACGTACAAGTACAATAAAAAAAATCTTTTTTATTGGAAGTTATAAGCACACTGCATTTAATCAGACTACATTAGTATGAGGTATCTAATGAAAATAGCCAAGACTAAAATAGTCCTTACTACGAATAGAGCCATCATTGTATTTAATATATTGATAACAATGGCTATTTTTTCAAATATATGTTTCGCTGAAAATGTTGGTAAGAAACAGTCAGCGATAAAAAAGGGCTACGAAACCATCAATTGTACAATTGATGAGATAAAAACTATCCACACTGCATTTGGGATATTGCTTGATACAGTATCAATTGGTTTTGGAGCATTCCAAAAATGTCTAAGTAATGCTCCTTTAATTGAATTCTCTGGTTCCAGAGAACAAGTTTCATTAACTGCATCTGAAGCATTAAAATTAAATGTTCTCACCAAGATCCACTGTTATGATGCTCCTAAAAATGTACTTGCTCAAGCTCGCGTTAGTATTTCAGGAGAGTCAATGAAAGTAGATCGAGGTTTTCTCAGATCATACACTAATAGAGCAAAAGCAATTGCAGCTGTAATCGCACATGAAATTATGCACAATAGGGGATACCGACATAAACAAAATGATTTTGGTAGTAAATATTATTTAAACACTGTTCCCCAGCAAGTTCTAGCCTGTGTGCTAACAGGAAATCCAAATCGATCTATGGGTCCAAAAGCCTTAACTGCTCGTTTAATAAATAATCCAACTTGGGTACAGGCTAATAATAATTGCTTAAATGCTTGTCAGAGTGCGCGTTACTCTCCTGTCATATCTGGTTCCTATCAAAATAAATATGATTTTTATGTATGTGCACATAACTTGGGTAATAAAGGTTTTCGACCTGGATTCAACCATAAAAATGAAAAAAGATGTTCAGTAGGCTCAGGTGGTGACACACACAGAAGCAAAAACAAATACTGTCTTTGTAATATACCCAATATTAACTATAGATGGGTTGATGCTGAACAATATGATGACTGTAAAGCAACTTGTATTGAAGATAGTTTAGTTCCTATGGCCACAGAAAGCTATGCAGGAGGAGGGTTCTTTTTCATATGTTCTGTAAATGCTTGGAAGAGAGGTTTCCGTCCAGGGTATAATTTACAAGGAACAAGAAAGTGTGTTGCTGGTTCAGGAGGCGATTCTGTATGGAGGGATCTCAATAAAAGATGCCTTTGTGCTGAATGAATAATGCTAGGGGCGTGAAAAAATAGGGAAGCTACTTTGATAGCTTTAGTGAGGCTAGGGATGATGTCCCCGAAAAGCCGTAATCATCTGGCGGCCTGCCTCACTTTCATTCCACCAGATTATATATATCTAACTACAGGTGAGGTATATTATGACCAAACGAAAAGCTGTTTATTATGGACAAGTTGAGTTAATACCTGGCATTGTTTGTGATGGTTATGTGTTGGATGATGATACTGCTGTGATGGGTATAATGGGAACAGCAGAACTTTTATCCGTACACCATAAAGCTTTGCAGAACATTGCGACTAAAGGTATCCCAAAAGTCCTTGAACCCTTTATTGATAAGGGTTTGAACAATGCGACTAAAACGGTTACAGTGGTTGCACAAAATAGTCATCATAAAGGCCGAGAGATTAATGTTTATGACAGTCTTTTTATTGAATCTTTGATACGAGCTTATGCTTTCGCCCTTGCAAGTGATAAACTCCGCAAAGCACAACATCACATTGGAAAAAGATGTGTTTTTTTAATGGGTTCTCTGGTACGAACCGCATTAGAGGTAGCTATCAAGCAAGCCTGCGGACTCTCCCCCAACATCCAACAAACCGCCCAAAAGAACTATATAGATGCGGTCAAACTCATCAAGGACTTTGGCTTTACTTGCTCCGTTGATGATGATGACATTGCTACCAAAAAGGATATCACCCAATTTCTTAACATACCTGAAAGCACTCTTAATAGTTTTCTTAGAAAACACCAAACTGACATTAAACCGATTAAACTAGATTCGGCAACTATTCGCTCTTTCGGTGGCAAAGCGTCACGTATGAATGGTTATCACCTTGATGATGTAACAAAAATTGCCTTGGGAATGGACTCAGTTATTGGCATTGAACTCAAAAAACAAGTCTTTGGGCAAATTGGCTCTTTTGCTAAACCAGAAACCTCATCCGAAGTGCAATGGCAAAAAGTGTTGTCATCAGTGTTTCAAGGTTTTGATTTGCATTTTAACTATCCGATTGGACCATACAAAGTTGATTTTTTTGTGGCAAAGTTGATGTTAGTTTTAGAATGCAACGGCTATTGCCACCGTTATTATGATGCTACACAAGAAAAAGAACGAGAAAAGTTGATTACCCAACGCTATAGCTTAGTTCGTTTTCACCACCAAATTAGTTTAGAAACACTTTTTAACGGCATTTTACAAGCCAAACCGGGTACGATGGTTAAGTTATACGATTTAGAACAGCTTGGTCAAGAAATGCCTTTTAATATTAATCCTTTAAATGCACATAAGGGCTAATTTTGCGCTGCACATGACCACACTTCGCTATGTGTGGCGGCTGAACTTTATTGTTATCTTTCAAAAAATGAATATGACTATTTTAGAATGTTAATTGGATTGTTAATATTGCTTGTGCCAACAGTGTTTTTCTTGGCTACAATTCCAGTCTCTTTACCAGAAAAACCGACTTCCCATAAAATTGAGGAAGCCGGGGTAAGCGGTAAAACTATAGTCTGTATGGATGACTACTTTTGTTTTCCTTTTCTGACCGTGATTGTGATGGAGCTAGATGCTTGCATACCCTGATCGTCAGTGACAGTCAAAGTTACTAGATAGCTGTCGGGAACGGTAAATTCATGCGATGGATTTGCCTGTGTACTGAAACTACCATCCATAAAATCCCAGTAGTAATCAATAATTGATCCATCTGGATCAGTAGAAGCTGATGAATCAAAGGTTACCATCAACGGTGCCTTTCCTGAATACACATCAGCAATAGCCACTGCTACGGGCGGTTCGTTTTGTGCAGGTGGCGGTGTTGATATTGTGCCATTAGTGAGTAGAAAACCATGTTCTATTCCATCTACTAACCCAACACCTATGATATCACCATTTTCGTTGATGGCCGTGG
>JAUXCJ010000300.1 GCA_030618965.1 Thiomargarita sp. | reverse complement strand
TGAAGGCTTTACTGATGCGGCTCAAGCGGCTGGTGCCGGTGGAAAAGCCCAATCGAAAGATAAACAAAATGAAGATTCTGTTGTTGATGCTGAATTTGAAGAAATAAAGGACAAAAAATAAGCATTATCCTAAAATTAAAATCAATTCATTAGGTTTTAAACTCAAAAGGCGCGGCATCGTGAGATGTTGCGCCTGCTTTGTTTTTTAAGAGTATTAAAAAAAAACCAATAAAATACGAGCTAATTTATGTCAAAAAAAGATTATTATCAATTGCTTGGCGTACAAAAAAATGCTTCTGAAGCGGAATTAAAAAAAGCCTACCGCCGTTTAGCAATGAAATACCATCCGGATAGGAATCCAGACAATAAAGAATCAGAAGAACGCTTTAAAGAAATCAAAGAAGCTTATGAAATATTGAATGATCCACAAAAACGTGCTGCTTATGACCAATTTGGACATGCAGGTATTGATCCTTCTATGGGTGGTGGCGGTGGTTTTGGAGGTGGAGGCTTTGGCGATATAGGCGATATTTTTGAAAGTGTATTTGGTGGTGGCGGTTTCAGGCAGGGTGGTGGAAATAGGGCATTTCGGGGTTCTGATTTGCGCTACGATCTCACATTATCTCTTGAAGAAGTTGTTGCAGGCGCTGAGGTTAAAATCCGGGTGCCAACACAAAAGACTTGTCAAAGCTGTCATGGTAGTGGTGCTAAAGCAGGCACCAGTCCAGTTACCTGTCAACGTTGTGGTGGACATGGGCAAGTACGCATGACACAAGGTTTTTTTTCAGTGCAACAAACCTGCCCAACCTGTAGAGGTACAGGAAAAATAATCAAAAAACATTGTCCTGCTTGTCAAGGTAAAGGGCATATTCAAGAACATAAAACCTTATCAGTTAAAATTCCTCAAGGTGTTGATAATGGTGATAGAATTCGTCTTTCTGGTGAAGGTGAAGCCGGGGTTAATGGCGGGCCTCCTGGTGATTTATATGTACAAATTAATGTCCGTACTCATCCGATCTTCACTCGTGAAGATACCCATTTATTCTGCGAAGTTCCCATTAGTATTGTCACCGCTGCATTAGGTGGGGAATTACAAGCCCCGACACTTGATGGTCGTATTCTTCTCAAAATTCCTTCTGAAACACAAACCGGTAAAATTTTTCGTATTCGTGGAAAGGGTGTTAAACCTGTGCGTGGCGGCTTACATGGTGATTTACATTGTCGAGTTATTGTCGAAACACCTGTCAACCTCACTTCTCAGCAAAAAGAATTATTGAAAGAGTTCGATAAAACTATGGACGAAAATAAGCGGCATAGTCCAAAACAACATTCATGGTTGGATGGTGTGAAAAGATTCTTTGAAGATATGAAAAACTAAAAGGTTACCTTCCTGCATTCCCTGCCGAAACTCTATTTTAGAACCCCAGTTTATTTTCAATACTGGGTTTCTTCTTTCCAACTGATCTAAAAAAATTTTTTAGTACTAATTAATTGATGTTACGCACTCATTTTCCAACTCGCTGGTATGATTTATCATTTCGACTATGACTATAAGGAGAAATGACAAACATATACATAAGTTGCTATCGAATTGGAGTGCGTAACATCAGTAATTAACAATATTTAGGACTTTTGTAGGGAGCATTTTTAACAACAACTAGGAATGACAATCTGGACAGGTTTCTTATTTTTTCCCCCAAACCTTAAAACTAACTTGCCCAGTCGCCCATTCATCAATTTCTATTAAGCTTTCACCCCGCTGTCCATGCACCGCATTAACCAATAATTGTTCTAAAGGATTTAATCCCCTACCTCTTAATCTACCTTTTACTGGTTCTTGTTCAAATAAGTACATATCAATCGGTTTATTGCTGGTGATCAGTTTCAGGGTTTCTTCTCCGATTGATTTTAAGCCTAAACCGGTTCTCAGTTGCCTGGTTTCACCTTGATTAACACGGGCAAATTCCATGCTTTCCGAATGCGCTGGAAAAATCGTGCGAATAGCAAAATCGGGGGTGAGATTAATCAGGTAGGCATAATAATCGGCTTTAGATTGATTCGATAAGCTAAAAGTTAGAATCTGGCCTTGATTTAAGCTGTGTTCTTGAAGTTCCTTTAAACTATATGGTCCAGTTTTGTGATACCACTGATTCGAGATTCGCATACAACTATTTGGACAAGATTTTACTGGACTCAAAATTGAGATTTGCACTGTAATTGGTAAAGTGCTACCACGAGGACTTTGGAGTAGTATAAGTTCACGGGCGCGGGCCATTTTTCTTAAAGTGCTTTGTAGCCATTTTATGCCGTTTTTGGGCTTATCAAATTTAATTTGAAGTTTTTTATTAAATAGGCGTTGTTCTATTGTTTGTACTGATAGATTAAACTCGGATTTTGAGCGCGATAGGTGTAAACGTAGATCAATATTATGGGAATTGTTGCTAAGCTGGTAGGCAGAAAGTGCTTTTGTAGCAAAGGCGGCTCTGATTTGTTTTAATAATCGCCAAGCTTTCGGAAAATCCGCCTCTAAATACACTTTTAGGGGTGGAAAATGGTAAGCATGGCTTTTTTCTACTACTAAGTCGCTCTGTTTAAAAGTCCCTTTTGGTATGCCATAACTTTTGAAAGCTGTCACTTTGGTAATTGTCAAGCTAGGTAAATTTCGGGAATTGGATGGCCGATATAGGCGATAAACCGAGCCTTTGGTGACTCCGGCAAGCGCACCAGCTTGAATGCCTACCCAGCGTTTATAGGCAACACTGACTGGAATCGTCGGCGGTAGCGGTGTAAAGCCTCCACCTAATACCATTTGGTTACGATTACCAAACATCTGGGGTTGTTGCACAATGCCGCGTCTTTGTGTCACTTGGACATAAGTCCGCTTAAAAACATCATTCCAGGTTTCACCGGCTTGCGCTTGCTGTAAATTTTGTAGCCAATACCAGGTGAATAAGCCGTAATATTTACCATTTATTTGAGGAAAATCAATGGCAAAGTCTTTATCTCGTGCTGCCCCAACACGAATACCACGATACTTAGTCAGTTGGCGGTAGCGACGTTTACCCAACAAATGTTGGCGTTTATCCTCTTTTACTGCCCGAACCAGTCCATTACCTCGACTCACGGTAGCAGAGTGACAAGAATCCGAAACAAAAACGACTTGCTCCGTTTTTTTATACAAAGCTGCTAACCAAGCATTAATTTCATCGTCTAACACATCGTAGTTGTCTATTTTCTTAGCCAGACTGGTGCGAGCAGCGTAAGATACCCAAGTTTGGTCATTGCCGCTGCGTTCATCACGGTTTAAATCTTTGGTTTGCGAACCATGACCAGAATAAAAAATATATACAAAATCATTAGGTTTGACTCGCTTAATCAGCTTTTTGAAAGCATTTTTAATGTCGGTATGAGTAGCCTTTTTATCCTTGATGATAATAAAATCATTATTTTGGAAACCAAACCGTTGACGCAACACGGTTTCTGTCAATTTGAGG
>JAUXCJ010000389.1 GCA_030618965.1 Thiomargarita sp. | reverse complement strand
TAAAAATCTCCTGATAATTATGTATTATGGGATAAAATAACATGTATGCTTATCTCCAGTCTCTATTACAACAACGTCAACAATCGGCACTTTATCGCTCTCGGCAGATACACAACAGCTCCCAAACTCCAATTTTACAAATAGATGGACAAAACTACTTAGCCTTTTGTAGCAACGACTATCTAGGCTTAGCCAGTCATCCCCGTTTAAAAGCAGCCTTACAGCAAGGTACTGAAAAATATGCAGTCGGTAGCGGCGCATCACATTTAGTCACCGGACATTCTCAGGCACATCACGCCCTTGAAAAAGAATTAGCTGCCTATACCGGGCGCGAGCGAGCATTATTATTTTCAACTGGCTATATGGCAAATCTTGGGATTGTCACAAGTTTATTGGGGCGGCATGATGCAGTATTTTTAGACAAACTCAATCACGCCTCCTTGGTTGATGCAGCCTTATTATCACGCGCAAAAATTGAGCGTTACCCACACAATAACATGCAAGCACTGGAGCGTTTACTAGAAAAATCGCAAGCACAGCACAAATTAATTATCACAGATGGCGTATTTAGCATGGATGGCGATGTCAGCAAATTACCAGAAATGGTAGAATTAGCAAAGACTTATCAAGCTTGGATAATGGTTGACGACGCGCATGGATTAGGCGTGCTAGGAAATACTGGGCGTGGCACATTAGAAAAATACGGACTAGGAGAAAATGACGTACCAATCTTAATGGGAACATTGGGCAAAGCCTTTGGCGTATTTGGAGCCTTTGTCGCAGGCAGCGAATTACTAATTGAAACATTAATACAAACTGCCCGCAGCTATATTTATACCACAGCCCTACCACCTGCCCTTGCAGAAGCAGCACGGGCAAGTTTAATTGTGGCTGAAGAAGAAGCATGGCGACGACAACATTTACACGAACTTATCAAACACTTTCGCCTTGCTGCCGCCGACTTCCCATTAATGCCCTCAATTACACCAATACAACCTATTCTTTTGGGAAGTTCTGAAAAAGCCTTAGCAGTGAGTTCAGCATTATATGAGCAAAACATTCTTGTCACAGCGATTCGCCCCCCGACAGTTCCACAAGGAACTGCACGTTTAAGAATAACTTTGTCAGCTTTACACGACAAACATCAAGTGGATGAACTTATAGAGGCGTTGAAGGAAGTGCTAAATGTCTGAACTGTTATTTATGTGATTGCAAAAAAAAGTTGCACCGAGCGTTATATCAGATAATTTTAAGAACAGTACTCATACGAAGAAACAAAGTCAGCGGTTGATTATGAATTTCGATAAAACCATATTTTTGATAAAACTGTTTGGCTTTGTCGTGCTTAGCATCAACAACTATACCGAATAGCCCGATTTCTTGAGAAATTCGGGTACAGCGACGCAACGCATCCATTAGGAGTTTTTGACCTAAATGTTGTCCTTGTACGTTTTTATCAACGGCTAACCGAGCTAATCGCACAATGGGAATTGGATAACGCGGAATTCTTTTAAGCAGCTTAGCAGGCAGACTTTCAAAGTCAATTTGACCAACCGTTAAGCTATAAAATCCCCATATTGTTTGCGTATTTGTGGCAGATACCATAACAAAAGTTTGGCTGATGTTTTGTGCGGCATTTTGACTAGCAAACTTTTGAAGATACTCATTTAATTCTGGTTCGCCACAGTTGAAATCAGCACGTTTATGACATTTTTTATCAAGCTGCATAATTGTCCATTCAATGCTCACTTACTTTGCTCCTCAACATATTCAGTCATCGCTGCTTTGAGTTCCCCATTGGGTTCATCAGATGTTTCCAACAAGGCAAAAAAACGATCACGTTCGGCGTTGGATAAAGTTATTGTTTCAGATTTTTCCAATACATGTTTAGCATATTCAAATGCCGCCTCAAGCAAAAAAGCATCAATAGATTGGTGAGATAATGCCGCCGCACGACTCAGTGTACTTTTTATCTCACGAGTTGTTCTAATCTTAATTCTTGCTTCTGCATTTGCATTCATAAGATAACTTCCTTCCTTTATGTTTATTCAGGATTTAATCAGCAGGCAGATAATTACTGTTTTCTTTGTTATAGTTTATCACACATCATACAAATAACAGTGTGGAAAAATATAACCTTGATCAAATAATATTTGGCCTCAAAGAGATTAGACCCTCCAAAGTTTTAACCTCATCATCATCAGGTAACAAAACCCGAATCTCACCAACATCCTTCAAAGCTTCACCACTTTTTCTAGGAGTTACGATTTGACAAACAGCACCAGTTTTCGCGTTTTGATAATCTTTTGGCAAATCCTTCATATTCCCCGTGAGTTTAAATTTTACCACTTGAGAAGTCCCGCCGGTTTTTTCCAAAGGCAAGCCATCCCATAAAGCTATCAATATCAAACTATTACTAGCCACATAAGCACCAACTTGGGCATATTGCCGATCGCGAGCATCGCCATAAGTCGATAAATTTTTCTCACTATCCAACAAAGGCAGTTCAATCACCTCTGCTTGTTTTAACAGTTCCGAAAATGTTTCTTGAACTTCCCTAGTTCCAAAATCCATTTCATATAAATGTTGTGGCAAAGGCAAGGGAGCGATTAAACGCAGATTTTCCTCTAACGCCACTTGTGCGACTAAAGTATCAGCACCCTCTGCCAACGGCGAAAGGAGTTCCAAGGGATGATTCGGATAATGTTGACGAATAAATTGGAAAATTTGTCGTACTGATTTACGGAGAATTTCTTTGTCTTGTTCGCGTAAATCACGATGCCCGCTGATACCGAGCGTAATGGGTGATTTGTTGTTCATAATGAAACTCCTTACTTAATGGCATTACGCTTGC
>JAUXCJ010000343.1 GCA_030618965.1 Thiomargarita sp. | reverse complement strand
TGGCTTCTAATATCAATGCTTCTTGTTCTAGTAAGCGCAATGAGGGTGTATAAGCTTGTTGTAAGTCTGCTCCAGCTAAGAGTTTATTTTTATTAAAATGTCCTTTGGGATCAACTTGTTGTTTATAAATTAGAAACGATTCCATAGTTTCAGGGGCGAGGAATTGTAGTTTTGTCATTCCAATCCCATGTTCTCCCGAAACCACGCCGCCTAGTTTTTTTACAACTACCATAATGCGTTCTACTATGCGATCAGCTTCTTGAAGCATGGTATAATCATTTGAAAATACAGGTATATTAGTATGAATGTTGCCATCTCCAGCGTGCATGTGCATGGCGACAAATAAACGGCTGCTGCGAATCCCTGCATGAATTTTCTTGAATTGTTGGCGCACTGCTGCTAAATTGCCACCTAAAAAAATTTCATTGAGGGGCTTGGCTACGGATTCTCGATAAGAAATGCGTAGGCTACGCCGTTGTAACAAGCTGAATACGGTTTCTTCAGGGCTAGGCGCATCTAGTTTATCCATCAAATTTTGCCAAACTTCTCGCACTTGTTGTAAATGCGTTTGCGCCTCTTGTTTTTTAGTTTCAATTATAGCATCATTTTCTTGACTATGGTTTTTTATATCGGTTTTGAACTGTGGAGAATTGAGATAATCCTTTATAGCTGCAATGATTCGCAATTTATTTGCTGTGGATTGTTCAATATTAATTCGCTCAATTTCATCGTTATAATCAGCTAAACGCTCCAAAGGAACTACGACATCTTCATTGATTTTAAAAGCATTAGTATGTGCAGCAATGGCGGCGGTGCGAGCCCTATCTTGCCAAAATAATTGCCGAGCTTCGGCTGTCACTGCAATAAAACCTTCCGCTTCTCGCGCATTGGCTAAACGCACTACTTCTGAAGCAGCTTGTGCTACCGCTTTTTCTTCATCTCCAGCGATGTCAATCAGTAGCAGCATTTTGGGCAATTCATGCCGAGCCGCTTTGGTGCTATATTTGACGGCACGGATATAGCGTTCATCTAAATGTTCCATGCCTGTTAATAAGATATTGGCTTGCTTCTCTAAATAGGCTTTGGTTTCTACAATCGCTGGCACTGCTTTTTTTAAGTCGCTGCCGAAAAATTCTAAACAAACTGTGCGAATGTATTTAGGTTTTGGGTGCAAAATAAATTTTGCAGAAGTGATTAAACCATCACAGCCTTCTTTTTGGATGGCGGGCAATCCTCCTAAAAATTTGTTGGTGACATCTTTACCTAAGCCCGGTTTGCGTATTTCGTTACCCGGAATGCGTAATATTTCTGGCTCACCGATAGGCGTTTTGCCATCGCTTTCATAACGAATCAAGCTAAATTCGGCTATATCATTAGTTTGAATTTTTTTCCAATTATGATTGATTCGTTTTACTTCTAGCCATTGGGCATCTGGTGTAACTAATCGCCATGACAGCAGATTATCTAAAGTAGTTCCCCATTGCACCGCTTTTTTGCCGCCAGCATTCATGGCAATATTGCCGCCAATCGTCGAGGCATTTTGAGAAGTGGGATCAACAGCAAAAATACAATTTTTGGTTGCCGCCTTTTCAGCAACACGCTGCGTCACTACGCCAGCTTCGACTCGAATTGTTTTGATTGACAAATGGCCTTCAACCGCTTTAATTTCGCCTAAATGATCTAACTTTTCAGTATTAATCACAGCACTTTGAGGCTGTAAAGGAATTGCGCCACCAGTATAACCAGTACCACCGCCGCGTGGAATAATGGTTAATTTCAATTCAATACAAGCAGCAACAAGGGAGGCGATTTCTGATTCAGTATCAGGAAAAATCACCACAAATGGATATTCAACCCGCCAATCAGTAGCATCGGTGACATGCGAAACTCGTGATAAGCCATCAAAACAAATATTATCTTTATTTGTCACCTGTGCTAAGCGTTTAAAAACGGTGCGACGAAATTTATTTTCTTGTGCTAACGATTGTTCAAAGGTTTTCACAGAACGTCGGGCAGCGGCAAGCAATTGTAAGGCTAATTGATTACCATCGGCACGTTGTTCAATTTGCGTTAATCTCTGAGATAAGGTTTCAATTAAAGATGCGCGACGCTTTTTATTTTCTAATAAATCATCTTGAATGAAAGGGTTACGTTGAATAACCCACATACTCCCCAAGACTTCAAATAACATACGCGCCGAACGCCCAGTGCGGCGTTGTCCACGTAGTTCGTTTAAAATGTGCCATTGCGCCTCGCCTAATAAGCGAATTACAATTTCACGATCAGAAAAAGAGGTATAATTGTAAGGTATTTCACGGATGCGAGTTTGAGTAGACATGAGTATTATAATTTAGTTTGTTGATTTATCAGGTTATTGCCAGTCAGTATTATTGGAGTCCAAAGCTATAAGTAGGGTAAATATGGGTTGACTAATATGAAAACTAAAGGGTATTATTTTTAGCTGTTGTGGGCATTATTAGGAGCAAAAAAAATGACTACGATCTCAGCCTCTCAATTCCGAAATCATTTATTTGAATATCTTGATCAAGTTGAGAAGGGAGAAACCATTGTTATTGAACGTTATAAACAAGAAATAGCACGATTGATTCCCAGTCAACAAACGGATTGGCGTAACCGAATGCGCTTCAAGCCTAAACTTTTGGTGTCTCCAGAGCAACTGATTGCGCCTATCGAAGACATTTGGGAGGCTTACACTTGAAATAAAATTACTATTTTTTTGATACTCATGCCATCATTTTTTGGCATATCAAAGAAGAAATGTCGATGGATTTTATCCAATTTTTAGACAATCAGGATAGACAGCGGCATTTGCTCCTTTCTTCTGCATGAAGACATAATATCATTATTTGTCTTTTTAACAAGGAATGAATTACAGGTAACGAATTCGCATTCTAATCTAAGGTTTTGTTATCCTTGGTTATATAATATCATTGTAGAAGGATTTGAGTTTTTTTAAGAATTGGCGAGATTTTATAACTGATGTTACGCAGCTTGTTTTCAATCCCGAATAACTACAAGGATTGCTTTTAATAAAGGATAAGGCAAAATCTAAATAGAAATGGGGTTTTATCCATTCGAGGATAAAGTTTTTTTTCAAAAAACTTTAT
>JAUXCJ010000014.1 GCA_030618965.1 Thiomargarita sp. | reverse complement strand
TGATGAATTAGTGGTTTTAGGTGGTTATAAAGTAGTACTGTGTTTTCATCCCTCCGAGACAAGACAATATTCTGGATTTGCTGTTGCTTGATAGCGCCAACGTTTCCCAATAACTACAGGGATGAGTTATAAAAAGGGATAAAAAAACCAATTTATCCAAGATAATTGCTAATTTTCCCAAATTGCGTTTTTTACTTATCCCTTCTTATAACTCATCCCTGTAGTTAAAAAAAATAATCCTAAAAATCCGGTAGTCCCTATAAACCAATGGAGGTGGCCAAAAGTCCCTCATAATTTCCAGATAAAAATCAAGATAATTAAGCGCCAAATCGTTGATAATAGTTATTAACATGATTTTTATATGGTTTTTAGAGGTGGGTGAGTCCTCTAGGTAACTCTTTGATTTTTAATACCGCTATTGGTTTGTAGGGACTACCGAAATTGAAGTGAAATAGTCTAAAAAGAAGAAGTTTAATTATTGTCTTAACCTTTATTTTAAAGGATTTAAAAGACAAATACGGATTTTTTTTAATCCTGTAAATCCTTTAAATCCTGAGAATCAAGGTTCAGACATTTGAATTATATCCGGTAATTTTTTCGGCGACTTAATACAAAAACATTTATCACGGCTAGTTTTTCCGCTCTGCAAAATAATCCTTGATTTAGCCACTCCAAAGATTTTAGAAAACAATTTCAAGACTTGTGCATTGGCTTTTCCATCAACTGGAGCAGCCGTGATTTTTACTTTTAATTTTTCTCCATGCTCTCCAACAATGCCCGTCTGACTAGCACGAGGCTGGACATGCACAGATAAGATTAAATCCTCACCTTCCCAATGATAAAAACTCATCGCTTTTTTTCCTTAATCAACTTGAGTTGCAACTCAACAACTATTAAAATAAGTAACAACAAATCTATTATGTATCATTTATTATAACAAACAGGAGAATACAGCGCATTGGCCGCAAAATGGACTTCCCGAAAACATCTCAGTGAGAAAATTAATCGTTCTTTTGATAGACAAGTTAAATTAGCTGTCACAGGATTAAGTCGCAGTGGTAAAACCGTTTTTATCACCTCACTGGTGCATCAATTATTACATGGACTAAAAGGCACACATTTGCCGTTTTTTCAAATAGTTAGTACTGGACGCTTGCGTGGCACCAAAGCTATTCCGCAGCCGGATATGCACATTCCTTCATTTCGCTATGATTTAGCGGTGGAACAATTATGTAGTGACCCCCCAGTGTGGCCTGATAGAACCAACGGTATTAGCGAAATTAGACTAGCTATTCGCTATCTCAATAATAACCCTTTATTAAAAGCCGTTAATCCTATCAGCACTTTATATGTGGATATTATCGACTATCCGGGGGAATGGTTATTAGATTTACCCTTGCTAGAGTTAAGTTATGAGCAATGGTCAGCACAAATCGCTACTGCCTGTGAAAAAGAGCCGCGTCTATCTTTATCTGAAGAATGGCGAGCCTTTCTTGATAGCATTGATCCAGCTAGTGAGGCGGATGAAGTAACTATGCGTCAAGCCGCTGCACTTTTTACCGATTTTTTGTATCAATGTAAAAATAAATATAACTTAAGTCTCTTGCAGCCGGGGAGATTTACCATGCCCGGAGACTTAAAAGGTGCGCCCTTGTTGGAATTTTGCCCTCTGCTTAAAATCCCAGAAAACACTGAAAATAAGAACAGTCTTTTTGCTGAGATGAAAAAACGTTATGAATATTACAAAAAACATCTAGTCAAAAAATTCTATCAAGAGCATTTTTCTAGCTTTGATCGTCAAATTATACTAGCAGACGTGCTAACTGCTTTGAATATGGGCTATCCCACCTTTGTCGATATGCGTGATGCCATTAATATGGTGTTAAAAAGTTTTCATTATGGCAAAACCGGATTAATTAACAAACTCTTTGGTAATCTGAAAATTGATAAAATACTTTTTGCGGCTACCAAAGCTGATCATGTGACACCTGATCAATTGCCCCATTTGGAAAGTTTTCTTCGACACATGTTGGCCAAATCTCATCATAACGCTACCTTTGAAGGTGTGCGTACTGAAACATTGGCATTGGCATCTGTCAAATGTACCCAAGCCGCTTACACTACTTTTAAAGGCAACAAAATATCTTGTATCAAGGGAATGCCGGTTGAAGGTGATAAACCTATAGCCCTATTTCCGGGAGAAATACCAGCAGAAGTGCCAATGCCTGAAGAATGGGTCGATGAACGTTTTAATTTTGTTGAATTTAAACCGCCTCGTTTAGCTAACATACATGGCGGTGGACTTCCTCATATACGTCTTGATCGCGCACTGGAATTTTTAATTGGAGATAAATTCTAATGACTACAGCAACGATGAGAATGCCTACCTATTTTGACCTAGATAAGGTAGAAACTCTTGCAGAAGAGGAGGCAACAATCACTTTGGATTATACAAAACCAGTGATTTTGCCGGACAATAGTGAACTAGAACCCCATGCCGAGGCAGCGAATTCATCCGACATTCCACAAATTTTGGAATCGCCGAAAACTCATCCTGCTTGGCTATGGTTGGCTGGATCATTTGGCGTATTGTTGGGATTAATGTTACTGGTAGATACTTACCATTTTATTGCCGAACAATATAGCAGTAGTTTTTTCCTAGGCAGCCTATTTTTAGGCATCATACTGCTTATCAGTGGCTCAATTATTGTACTGACTAGGCGAGCCTATAAAAATCTAGTTAGGCTACGCAGCGTCTTCACCTTTCAAAAAGAAGGCAAGCAAATAATGGAAAATAATGGTTATGGTGGCGCGATTCCATACACCAATAAAATCGCCAAATTTTACCAAAATCGTCCTGACATAAAAACACGTTTGAAAAAGTTTAGCGAGATTCTTAATGACAGCCATCATGATCGTGACGTTTGCCAGTTATTTTCCACTCAGGTTATGAAAGAAATGGATTTACAAGCTAAGCAAATTGTAATCCAACGTTCCAAAGAAACCGCATTGATGGTGATGATCAGTCAAATTGCGATCTTAGACATGCTGCTAACACTGTGGCGTAACACCCGTATGATTAGAGACATTGCTACCTTATATGGTGGCCGCCCCGGTTTTCTTGGCTCAATTGGTCTGATTGGCAGCGTTTTACAAAACTTAATTTATGCCGATGTCAGCGAAATGGTTGCTGATAGCATGGCTGAAATTCTCGGCGGCTCGATACTTTCCGTGATGTCAGCACAAGCAGCACAAGGTTTAGGCAGTGGCGTAATGACGGCGCGTGTTGGCTTACATGCGATACAAGCCTGTCGCCCTTTACCGTTTTCAGAAGCAGAAAAGCCCCGCTTAAGAGATATACGCAAAGAAATTGTCAAATCAATGAAGAGCGTTTTTGAAAGCAAGGAAGCTAAAAAACAAAGTGTATAATTAGTTTGACTGAATCAGAATTTGTAGAATTCTGATTCAGACAATATTCATAAGGATTTATATGTTTAAATTTATCTCATTATTCTCATTCTTGCTGATTTGTTCTTATACAAACTTTTCTCATGCCAAAGAAATGCAATTTTCTTGGGATGAAAATCATGTCATTCAAGTTAAAATCAAAGAATCCAAATTCGCTGCTTTTTTAAGCAATATCACCATCACAATGACGAACACAAACACTGATAAAAGCGTGATATTTTTTCAAGATGACACTATTCCTCTTGAATTTATTGTTAAAAAAATAGGCACTCAACAGTTCTTTTTTTATAGCACCCACTCCGGCGGCGAAAGTGGTGGTTACATAACGCTAAGATATTTGACGCTTGATAAAAATGGAGAAGTATTGAATCGCGTTTTAGAAGAAACCCCTGCTAACTTTGAATTCGTTGACGTGGATAAAGATGGTAAGGAAGAAATTGTCACTCAAGATATGCGCTTTGAATGGTTTGAACTGAAAACAGACTGTGAGATTATCGGTTTTTATGCTCAATATTTTGACACGCCAGCTTATTTTTTTCCCAAAATTATCAGTTATCAAAACCATAGCTTTATTAATAACACTTTTAAATTCAAAAGCTATTTACAAAAACACTATTTATCCAGCATTGAAAAAATGCTGCTTGAAGAGAATGAGGAAAAGAATTATCTAGCAGGTTTTATACAATATTTTTATGTGTCTGCAAAATTGGGACTCCGCAATCAAGCATTAAGTTTTATCAAAAAACATAATAAGCCATATACTGATTGTCAGGGTATCAATAGCACTGTTTTTGATTTAATCCAAAATAATAAGGAGAGAATTTTAAAAACCTTAAAATAAGTACCTAATTGTGACATTAGGGATTTTAATATAGGAATCCTAAATAAGTTGTAAATAGACCTCCGAGGTTTTCAAAACCTCGGAGGTCTTGGTATCCACAAACGAAGTAACGAAGTAAATAAAATAGGATTACTATAGAAAATCTGTGTATATGAATCATAATTTGCAGAATTGAAGAATTTTCAGAGTCCAAATTCTCATTCCTTAATAAGGTCTCACCCCAATATAATTACCCGCCGGATCATAATTACAAACCCAGATTTGCGCCTTATCATCACAAATCGCCATGCCACAACCGACTTTTGTCGTTTTATTCCACACAACTTGCGTGTAATGTCCACAGACTGCGCCTCGGTTACAACTATTACTGCTATAACGGTAGTCCGCCTTTTCACTTCCCCAGCTATCAACAACTTTTCTGGAACTCACATTTTGAACTTCACGCAGGCCGTTTGACCATCTCACTGCACTTGCCCAATAAAGATTTTCTCCATAACCTTGGCGTTGTGTTCTTGGACTGTGTCTCATGGCACAGCCTTCATTTTTTAGCTGATTAGCCCAAGATTGTGCGACTCTGGCTACTCTGTTAGACCAAACTAGATTTCGTACACCAACTTCTGAACGCCACTTATTATGGGCATTCACCATTTCGGCTTTATTAATGCTTTCCGCACTCGCGCCAGAAGCAAATATATAAGCGCATAATCCAATACAGATGTTTTTTTTCATCATTTTAATTTCCTTGTAAGAGCCAAACCTCCGAGGTTTTGGAAACCTCGGAGGTTTTTAAGTGAATTTATTGATCTGAACATCTATAGAACAATTTAAACCGTTTGGTCAATTTGTTTGGTAATCACCCATTGTTGAGAAATCGACAAGATATTATTAACTACCCAATAAAGCACCAATCCTGCTGGGAAAAATGCAAAAAAGATTGTAAATACAAATGGTAAAGCCATCATTACCTTTTGTTGCACCGGATCAATTGGGGCTGGATTCAAGTGATGTTGCAAAAACATCGTCACGCCCATGATAACGGGTAGCACATAATACGGGTCTTCTGTTGATAAATCTTTGATCCAGAAAATAAAGGGGGCTTGCCGCAATTCTACGCTTTCCAATAGAACCCAATAAAGCGCAATAAAAACCGGTATTTGAACCACTATCGGTAAACAGCCGCCCAATGGATTGATTTTTTCCTTTTTATACATTTCCATCATTGCTTGATTCAAGCGAGCCTTATCATCGCCATAACGTTCCTTGAGTGAGACTAAACGCGGTTGCAAGCGGCGCATATTGGCCATAGACTTATAGCTCTTAGCTGAAAGATGGAAAAAAGCCAGTTTGATTAGTATCGTTATAAAAATAATCGCCCAGCCCCAGTTTCCCAACCATTCAAAAATCTTTGCCATCATCCAAAACAAAGGCTGTGCAATAAACCAGAGCCAACCATAATCCACTGTCAGTTCCAGTCCAGGGGCTAATTCGCCTAGTTTGTCTTGTATTTTAGGTCCAACATATAAGCTAAGATTGAAAGTTTCTTGTTGATGAGCTGCAATTGTTTGTTGCGGACCCTTCAGTCTCAGCGCATGGCGGCCTCCTGAAAATACGGCGGTTTCATATTCATATAGCTGATCTGGCTTAGGTATCCATGCAGCTACAAAATAATGCTGAAGCATAGCTACCCAGCCTTGTTTCCAAGGCGCACGATTTTCTTGATTTAAACTTCCATCCCGCATATCATCAAAGGAAATTTTCTCATAAAGCTCTTCGGGACTAGAAATCGCGCCACCCATATAAGTATAAAGAAAACGAGAGCCTCCTAAATCAGCTTCAGTGCGTTGAAATTGTCCATATAAATTCCCTTGCCATTTATTTTCAGAATGATTTTCGACAATATATTTAACACCAATCACATAACTACCTTTGTGAAAAGTATAAATTTTATTGACTTTAATCCCTTCCTTTTGCCAACTCAATTTTACTTTTAAAGAATCATCCTTGAGTTTGTAATGGCTTTGCTCACTTTTATAGGCTGTTAAATGTGTTGGGGCGCCCTGTTTAGATACTAAGCCTGATTGTGCCACAAATAAATTCGGCAATTCATCATTCATCAAAATCAAAGGATCGTCAGGATTTTCTATTGTAACGGGGTAATTCCGTAAAGAAACTCGCCGGACATCACCACCCATCGTATCAATTTCAAGCTTAAATACATCAGTTTCAACAAAAATACGAGAGTTGCTTGATAAAGGACGTTGATTTTGCGTAACAGGTAGCTCAACCGGAGAAGCCTTGCTAGTGGTGGGAATTTCTTCAGATGTTGAGCTTGATACAGAAGGAACCGAAGACGTGGTGCTATCTGAATCTTGGCTAGAAGCGGTGCCAGTGCTTGCCACTCTCGGCTGCTTAGGACCATAATCTTCTTGCCATGCCTGATACATCAATAATAATATAAAGCCCAAAGACATCATCAATATTAGTCTAACATTATCCATGTTTCTTGTTTTTCCTTCGCTCTGGAACCGGGTCAAATCCGCCGGGGTGCCACGGGTGACAACGAAATATTCGTTTCACAGCTAATAGGAGGCCGTATAGCGCACCATGAGTTTTAATGGCAATCAATGCATATTCAGAGCAGCTCGGATGGAATCGACAATGCGGTCCTAACAAAGGACTGATGAATAGCTGATAGCCTCGTATTAATAAAGTTAAGATTTTTTGCATCGACTTGATATTTGTTGCCAATGCCTTGCTAATGAAAGTAGTAAGGTCTGATTATTTGCATGAGCGACCCCAGTTCTTGCCAAAACCACACAATCTAAGCCGCTTAATGTTGATTGATTATGTCGAAAAGATTCACGAATCAAACGTTTAAGGCGATTTCTCCCCACTGCAAGTTTAATTCGTTTTTTACTAATCGCCAATCCTAAACGTGCGCTATCCTGTCCATTATTCCTTGCCAATACAACTAAATAACGATCCGAAGATTTGCAAGCCTGTTCAAAAACAGATTGATAATCATAGGCTTTTAACATGCGTTGTTGTCGTGTCAATCGATAGGGGGCACTCATAAGTTCTTATGCGCTTAGTTTAGTACGCCCTTTGGCGCGACGTGCGTTAATAATTTTGCGTCCACTCTTAGTTTGCATACGAGAACGAAAACCATGACGACGCTTGCGTACTAATTTACTTGGTTGAAATGTTCTTTTCATTATAGATTTTCCTTAAAAAAATGATAAATAAAAAATAGCTTAAAAATGTGGGCATCGTATTGCTTTATTCAATGATTTGTCAAGAATATATAAAAGATGCTTTATTAGCAGAATTTATTATATTATAATACTTTAAATTAACCTAACAACTATAGACAATAACCTAATGTACTTTGAAATTCAAAGAAAAGAATTATTAACCCCCTTAAAAATGATCATTGGGGTTGTTGAGCAACGGCAAACCCTACCTATTATGGCTAACTGCCTGTGTCGTGTCAAAGATAACGCCCTACACCTTACAGCTACTGATGCCGAGGTAGAAATCGCATGTCGCTTATCCCTAGAAATGGGTGGGATTGACAACGATGGAGAAACAACGCTACCCGCGCGGAAATTTTTTGATATTTGCAAATCATTACCTGACAGTGCGCTGATTAAAGTATCAATAGACGACAATATTGCCACCATTAAGGCTGGCAAAAGTAAATTTAAATTACAAACCTTGCCCGCTGAGGATTTTCCTGAAACGCCTGAACTTGTTGAGCCAACCGAATTTCAAATATCAGGGCAACAATTTAAAAATTTATTATCTAAAACCTCGTTTTGTATTGCTGTAAACGATGTACGTTATTATTTGACCGGCTTATTATTGGAAATTGCTGATGGCAAAATTTCTTTGGTGGGGACAGATGGCCATCGAATGGCGGTGGCACAGCATGATTTTGACAGCCAACAAACGGCACAGGTGATTATCCCGCGTAAAGCAGTATTGGAGTTATTGAAACTGCTCACAGATAATGAGGCGGAAATTATTGTCACCAGCGATCAGAACCATATAAGGATTCAATTAAACGATGCGCTGGTGATGACATCAAAGTTGATCGACGGGCAATTTCCTGATTGGCAAAATGTTGTTCCAGCTTCTCCAGATAAAATTATTCTTGTCGATACGCAGAAATTAAAACAAAGTATTGCACGCGCTGTAATTTTATCAAATGAAAAATACAAAGGCGTGAGGCTATCGCTCACCACAGGTTTTCTAAACCTGAATGGCAAAAACGCCTATCAAGAAGAGGCAGAAGAAGTTGTAGAAATAGAATATAACGGTGAAGACTTAGAAATCGGTTTTAATGGTGCGTATTTGCTTGATGCTATTAATGTGGTGTCAACTGGCATGGTGCAATTGGCTTTCGGCGATTCCAATAGCTCATGCTTGATTACAGAAGAAGATAACGATGATTGCAAATTAGTTGTTATGCCAATGCGCCTATAGTCAAAAAAATAATCGTCCGAAGTCCCAACGCTAAAGCTTTGGATTCCAATAACTTATCCATAATTAGAGAGAAAATTTATGCGTTCAATCAGATGGAAAAAGAAATACCAAACCGGCAACGCCGAAATAGTGGATCGTAAACGCTCATTGGTGAATAGCTTGAATGACATAGCTATGAAGTCGAATCAAGTTGAGCATTGTCAAGATTTGACAGATTCATATCACCGCTTCACAGCTATGTTAGAAACCATGTTATCTCAAGCAAAAGATTCATTTGATCAATATGAAGGGGAAATACGGCAGCTTGTCGGGAAGGAATTTCCATTAGCCGCATTAAATGGCTCTGCTTGCCATGATTGTGGAATGTGCGATTTTTTTGAAGAAAAGGTTTTAGCTTGGGAAAAGTATTAGTTACTAAACTTCCCCAAAATGAAGTTCATTTATGGTTTGTTTTGACAAATGAAATAGAAGA
>JAUXCJ010000213.1 GCA_030618965.1 Thiomargarita sp. | reverse complement strand
GTGGCAATATCTAGGCATTCTATGATTTAAATTTCAAAAACAATAGTGATGAACGGTTGTTTTTAACTGATTAGTGGAATTTGATTTATAAAACGGAAGTGGGGGAAGAGCAATGAACAGGTAGTTCCTACAAATCAATAGAGGTATGGTATAACATTTATTTTCAAGGCTTTAAAATTCTAAAAATGGTAGGTAAATAGATGTGCGAAAAAGGGTAGTCCCTACAAACTAATGGAGGTTTTAAAAATCAAAGGGTTACCTAGATTACGCTCCTACCGCTAAAAACCAGAAAAATACAGTTAATTTTAATAATAAAGGAGTTGGTACTTAATTTACTTCACTTTTATTATGGATATAATAGGTGAGTTTAGCCCACCTCCATTAGTTTCTAGGGACTACCAAAATTATTAAAACTCCAAGAGAGTTTTACAAAGAGAAACTGCTTGTCAAGTCAATTGCGGTTTTTTTTACTACTCCAAAACCACCCTCACCCGATTCAAATTTTTCCCCTGAGTAAGCTTATTAACATGATTAATAAAACGTTTTTGCAAATCCACCACCGTCACAGGCGATCCTCCTGCCAATAAAGCTTGTTGTAATGCTTCCAGATTAACTGTCACTTTCTGCAATCCCGCTAAGCCTTCTTGTACAGCATTGACAAATGTTTCACTGATTTCATCAGGCAAACTACGTTGCATCAAAAAACTTTCCAACAAGTCGCGTGTTTCTACTTTTAGTAATTCTCGTTCAGTGGCTGTATTGTTTAATTCGTTTAATAAAATCTTTGTCCAATTCTGCTCAATTTGTTCTAACATTGCTTGCAGTTGGCTGATTTTAATTGGTTTAACTTCATAAATAGGCTTGTAACCACAATGTGGACAAACGGTTTGTGCTGTCAAATCGTCTTCTGTGAGGGTATAACAGATTGGTAACTGATTTAAGCTAGTTTCAAACTGGTTCAATTCTTGGCGTGGTAATAATCCAATTCGAGCGAGCTTTTTTAAATTGAATAAGCGTTTGTCATTGATTAAACTGCGTTTAGCTTCTTCTTCATCTGCGCCTAAACGGGCTTGTTGGTGTAAATAAAGATAGGCGGTGATATAGGATTTTTGTAAGGCATTCAGTTGTTGTTGAGCATGGTAACTAAATCCAGTTCGATTACGTTGTCGAATATCGCTGGTATGGGAAAGCAGTTTTTCGCGTACAAGAGACAGTTCAGTTCGCCAACTATGTTGCGGTGGTAAAGTCGCTTCTGCTGCTGTCATATAAGCGACGCTTGGATTTAAATCGGTTAATATCCCCATCAGTTGATTTAAGTTTTGTAGAATTTGTAAGCCACTCCATTGCGCTGTTACTTCGCCAGCAGTATATTTGAAGTTTTTAAATTTCAATGGCGTAGAGTAGGCTTGTAGCGATTCTAAAAAAGTTTTGGTTTCGGCTAAGCCGCTACGATAGTGTTGGGTTTCGGCTTTGCTGAGTATCGGTTTTCCCCAAAACATGAAACCTAGCCCTATTCCTTGTTGCGCCCGTAGTAATTGTCGAAGAGTGTCGCTGACTTTGGTTTGTAATTGTTGTAGTGCTAGATTTTCATTTTGAGTCAGAGCGATTGCTAAGTCACTGGGCAGGGCTAATAATTCAAATAAAGCTTTTAAGGCTGGTAAGTTAAAGTCTTTGGGGCGTTCTAAGTGTCTAAAAGAAATTAATTCTTTAATCGGGCTAGCCATAAGCTCTGCAAGGTTACTGGTATCATAAGTTTGTTTTTGCATGACTAATACCAGTTCCCCAGTAGAAACCAATACAGCTATTAATATAATGATTAATTCGTCTTCAAGACGATAGGGCGAACGCAATTCGTTCTGATTGAGAACTTGCATCGCTGGCTTTTGGTGTAATTGGGTTAAAATCGCTTGGGCATATTTAGAGTTACTCGGCTCAATATTGTCTCCATTTAATAATTCCAAAGCTCTTAAAATTCCTTGGCTTTGTTTACTCCGATTCTGATTAATAATGCCTCGTAAAGCTTCTTGTGCCGTTTGGGCTAAATTTTCATGGGAAACCAGAATTGGAAAAATGGGATAATCAGGCGCGAGTTCTAAAAAATAGCTATCTAAACAAACATCTGCAACCAGTTCAATTAAATCTCGAAAGTTAGCCAACAGACTTGGATGAGGATGAAATAGGGCTGGGTCATTTTTAACTCTAAAATCATCTGCTTGTTCTTCTAGCCACTCTAATAACATCCGAGTTTCTCCTTGAGAACTAACTTCAAAAGCAGTGGCTTTATGCGTTTGTAACCATTGCACGACTTCGCGTAAATAGGTTTGAGATTTTAATTCATAAACCGATTTGGCATGTCCAGAAGAAGTCGGGATTAAATCGGCTGCAGCAGTATATAGACGCAGTAGTTGATTAAAGCTGTCATCGGTTTTCGTCAATTTAAAACAGACTTCATTTTTGGCACTGATGACTGAGAGTTGAGAACTGAGCTTGGCATAAACTGGTAAGAAGTAGAGTAAGAAACTTTCATCGTTATTTTTTATGCTGGTTTCGGTACCAAAGACTAAATAACCTTGGCGCGTGACTTTATGAGAACGCCATTCTAATTCATATGCCCAACTAAAACTTTGATGTCCAGCAGTCGGAGTATCAGATACTTCCATGACTTGTCGTAGGGCGGTATAGTAATAACGATCTAATTGATGACTGTCTAAGCTTTCAGCCCGTTTTTCAATAATGGCATCGTAGTCATAATTCTTTTTGAAATCTATATAGTATTGGCCATTTTCCGGATTGGTGGAAATAAATTGTCGATTAACGGTTTTAAGTATTTCTCTTAATACTGTTTCTACAAAAGAGAGTAAATCTTCTGCTGGATTGCCACCGAGTTCATCAATTCCAGGTAAATATAGGCATAAACTGTCACGTAGTTCCGGCGCTGTGACACCGACAGGGGCATTAATGTCATGAGTTGTTAAGCGATGCACCGCTAGGGCGTGAATGATTCGTATCGCCATAGGTTTGTAAGCTGGGCGTGTAAAGGCTTGCTCAATTCTATTTTCTAATACTTGAATTGAATCAATTACTTCACGTACTTCAGGAATAGTACGAAAGGAGATATTTTCTCGTAAAGTTTTCCAATATTGATCATAAGTGAGTAAGCCCGGATAATCTTTTGGTATTTCTGAGCCAATCAAACCTTGTACGCTATGTTCAAGCGTTTTGAGAATTTCGCGTTTTTCAATAATACTGAGACGTTCAAAGATGTCAATATAATCAGGGTGTACTGGAAACATGGCGACAAATTCAGCCATACGTTCATTCATGGTGCCATAACAGGGCGCAAATTGACTTAAATAGTCTTCAATTTGTTTTTTTTGAGCGGCATTTTTTTTGAGTAAACGTTCTGCAATCACAAATTTAATATCTTGACGAGTAATCAAAATTTGTTCAAAACGGTCTTTAACCCGCCGTAGCGAATTAGCCACAAATTCAAAGCGTTGATTATCAAAAATACTTTCTTGCAATCCGGCAATAAAACGAAACCGTAAATTTTTGCATACTTCGCCCAGTTCCCGCAAAAAACTTAAATCCAGAATCAATTGTTGATCAGAACGCGCCCGAAGATAGTCAAGTAATTCATCAACTACTAACAGTAATCCTTGTTCTGGATAACGCGCTTCAAAAGCCGCCATCATGTCTTCAAAAGCACCTTTATTATGAGTAATCGTATCAGAGGCTGGAAAGCGAAAATGCACATTGATTTTTTCAAGATAAGTTTCTAATTCCTGCATCAACATGTCGCGCAACGGCATCGTCGTTGCACCAATTTCAGTGCGTAAAACGTGGAATTTACCCGCAATAGCCAGCGCCGCTTCAGCAACTTGCGGATGTTTCAAATCATTTAAAAGTGCAGCATTTTCAGCAATACTGGAAATCATAGCCATCAAATGAGATTTACCCGTGCCGTAATTACCCACAATGAGTAAACCTTTATTATCAGACAGTTGATCAAATTTTAATTGGACAAAAACGAGATTAATCAAGCGAAAAGCCATTTCTTTGGAAATCACATAAGTTGAAACAAATTGTTGCGCCTTGTCTGCTTGATTAGCATCCCGAATTTCTATGACTGTTTCTAAATATTCAAATTGAAGGAATTCTGCGTATTGCATATTTTTGTTGGTTAGGTTGTTGTAAATTGAGTGGAGAGCAAATGGCCCTAATTACATAAATGCCTTTATT
>JAUXCJ010000407.1 GCA_030618965.1 Thiomargarita sp. | reverse complement strand
CCAAAGGACTGTGAGGCTCTGAAGTGTATATATTTTTCTTGACATTGCATTTTTACTCTGTTATTATACTTCGCCACTGAGAACTGGATGGGTCTCGTCATTTAGTCTGCCTACTAAACTAGACAGTCTCCTGAAAGAGACTATAATAAGACGAACTTATACCTGTCCCCCTTTCTCAGTATCCTCTCTTTATATATTCCCCCTTTTGTGCGACGGCAAAATAACATGAATGAAGCCCAAAACACTAACACGCTTATCAATCAACTACTCAACGGCGACGCACAACTTTCTGATGAGCAGCATGATGCCTTTTTAACCAAGGATCGCTCTCTCTATGCAGCTTTGCTGCGCTTGCCCAATTTGTCCGCCAAAACCGCTCTGGCGATTATCCAACGATTGTTGGCTGTCACAGAAATTACAGTGGGGCAAGCTGTATCAAAATCACAAAAAGAACAGGAAGATCGTCTAATTCTTGAGCTTTTGCCTCATTTACCGGTCAGTTCGGTTTTGCAAGGATTTTTAAAGCTGGTTGAGCGGAGAGTGAATAATCAACGCACTTCTGGCTGGATTCGTGCCTATATTTTTGGTGCGCCGCAATTAGAATCATGGGCTGTCACTTATCGCGAAACCTTGAGAAAGCTCATCCGTCACGCACTAGGTGCGCCGGTTACGCAGACTTGTTTGCATAAATTCGCCGGCAAAAAACCGGATAAAAAAACCACGGCTTATCTTCAACGCTATGTGCTGCGCTATGCTAAAGATGCAGCTTTGGTGCAGGATGTTTTTTTATTCATTTTCGGAAAATTGAAAAAAAGCCAATTTAGTTTGCTTAATGCCTATTTTGAAACACGTCATGATATTGAAGCGGGTAAAGGCTTGCCTTTTAAAGTATTACGAGGCATTGCTGGCACATTTCATTAGCCAGATATTTCTCAACGCCGTCTTCGCCGTCTTGCGGGACGAGAAAAATTAAAACGTGATGTGACAGAGGAAGTTGATGGTTCACTGGTTGGAAAAATTCGCAATTATTATCATTCAGTTACAGATATTAGCCATTTAAATGAGGCGATAGAGGCTGAAGCAGCGCAGATAGCTGCTTGGGATGCTAGTGTTTATTTTATTGTGGATGCTTCCGCTTCTATGCGAGGATTTGGCCACCGCGAATATAACAATATTGCAATCGCTATGGGACTTTTGAAAGTTTTTCAAAAGCGTATTCGCCAAACAGAAATTGGTTGGATTGGTGAAACTCCCAGTGACAATAACACTTTTCCTCAGCCAGTAGGAACAACTGCTCTCGCACCGGCCTTAATTAAGGCTATTCAACATAATCCGGATTTAATTATTTTAATATCAGATGGTTATGAAAATGTAGAACAAGGCGATACCGCGATGGTATTAGCGGGACTTGAGAAATTAGGTATTAAAATCCCGATGCTACACATTATTCCAGCCTTTACAGAACGTGAAAATATTACAGATCGGCAACCATTGGTGGGTTCTCCTACTTTTCTAGAAACTGGACAACGGGGCTTTCTTTCTACTTGGTTACGCATACGCGCTCATTTGGAGCCGGAATCACTTTCGACACTGTTACGGCAAACGCTCTCATAAGGAACTCGGTATGAAACTGAATGTCTGGAAATCCCTCAAAAAAAAGAACACTGGAATGCCTAGTTCTCTAGGAGATTTACTCAAGGAACGAGAATGCGGTCGTGCTGTGCGATGGGGGCATTTGGAAATGATCCCCTTATTTGGCAGTTCATCTATTGCTGGAAGTTTTGCAGCACCAGAAGGGGCAATCCGACTGACGAAAGTGACGCACTATGGTCAAATGATCTTGGAAAACCAAGCCAAGTTGCCAACTATTGTACCATTGCATTTAGGCTATTTTCAAAATGCCGCCCAAAACCATGCCATGTGTATTTCCGCGCTCTTAAATCCAGGCGAATCTAGGGAATTTAAGGATGCTTGCTGCATTCAAGCGGCAGAAGGCGGTTATATCCAAGAAGCTGATGAACGTTTTATCATTCTCCCGCAACCTCTACGCGATAAAGCCCTTGCCTTACGGGGTGAAGAAAATTATTCTAAATTGTGGGGAGATATTAGTAGCTTTAATAAAACTCTTGGGCTTAAAAATCGGGGTCATTTAGATGAGTTAAAACGAGCCTATCAGCCAGAATTATTGCGAACTGTTTATCATTTAGAAGCTTATCCTGAGCAAACTGGAGCCGTGTTCTTATGTAATAATACCGTTGTTGGGATTGAACTGGCACCTGATGCAAGTTTTTGGAATGATTTACATAGACCTTTAGTGATGTATTGCTATGCACCTTTACGATTAATTAATGATGTTGCTGGTATAGAAGCTTGGGCGGGAGAAACTTTGGCGGTAGGAGAACCTACTGGAATAAATGATATAGAATCTGCTTGGACAGAATTAGTCGTGCGTCGTCAAGACAGAATCAATGGACTTATGAATCAATTAAAAGCGTTGCCAATAAAGAATACAAAAATAGATCAAGAACAGGGAAAAAATCAGCTATTGAGTATTGATGTAGATAACTTTGTCGGACAGATAGTTTTGCAAGATAATAAAGCGGCTTATGTGTCTTTGTCGAGAACTGGGACGTAAATTGTCTGAACTGTGATTTATGTGACTCATGTTACGCTGTCATCCAGGATCCATCGTCACTGCCATTAAGTTAAGCCTCAAAAACGTTATTTTTTAGGGT
>JAUXCJ010000315.1 GCA_030618965.1 Thiomargarita sp. | reverse complement strand
TACGATCCGACTTCTTACCTCTAGTCCACGAAAACCAACCAGTAGCATTTGTCCAATTTTAGCATCTAAATCAGAATTTAATTCAATTTTACTCTCATCCGCAGAGGGCTGAATCATTAATTCAGGAGAAGAGGGCGTACAACCCGCAACTAATGCCATTCCTGCTAACTTGATAAATTCACGCCTTTCTAGTTTCTTGCTCATAATTAATTTATAATTTCTCGTATGGTTGCTCTAGTTTTTTTAGAGATTTCACCCCTACTTAAAAAACTTATTTAGTAGTATGAATATAAACCCCATCCCAATTATCATCTGGTAGATTTTCCATGAATTTTTCTACACGTTCAGCATAAAGCTTGTATAAGAAACATTCAGGGTTTTGTGTACGTAATTTAGCAAATGCTTGTTTCGCCGCTGTCCATTGTTGTTGACGATAATATTTAAGGGCTTGTTCATAATCGTTTATTTCTTTTTTTACACTGTCATCAAGTGCCTCGGCTTTCCCAATGGGTTCAAAAATATTAACTGCTTCCTTTTTTCCCTTAACTTTCACACTATCCAGTTTGCGGTAAATATACTCTGGTACCGCACATTTAGTCGTTTCGTTGACAATTATTGCTACACCATATTGTTTAGTCAAGCCTTCTAAGCGTGAACCTAAATTCACCGCATCGCCCAATACTGTGTAAGCAATACGAAATTCTGAACCCATATTGCCTACATTCATTTGCCCCGTGTTTAAGCCAATACCAATTTTAAATGTTGGCCATCCCTTTGCCTTCATTTGTGTTTGCATCTGTTCTAAACGTTCAAGCATTGCCATAGCTGCATCCAAGGCATGACGTGCATGTTGTGGATCTTCCAAAGGCGCACCCCAAAAAGCCATGATGGCATCACCCATATACTTATCAATCGTACCTCGATGTTGGTGAATAATCTTGGTCATAGGCGTGAGGTATTCATTCATTAATTGAGCCAATTCTTTTGGGTTTAAACCTTCAGATAAGCTAGTAAAACCACGCACATCTGAAAACAAGACTGTTAATATTCTACTTTCGCCTTCCATAGAGAAATTCTTGTCCAGATTCTTATTCATTTCACTAACCAATTCAGGCGGCACATAGTGCCCAAATAAGTTATTCAAATTACGTTTATTACTGGATTCAATAATATAGCCATAAGACATATTAAAGAGAAATAAACTCCAAATTAATAAAAATATGGTTGCTAAAGGCAAAACCAGTTCCAACTGATTCCAAATCAACAGATTAAACAAAAATATACTGCCAAAGATGCACAAGGTAGCAAAGGTAGCGATTAAGGGCGCAAGTAAAGGTAAGACAATAATCATCAAGCCGCCAATTATGATTAAGAGTATGATCTCCAAACCAATGATATAGTCAGGCGCACTCATAATATTTTCGTCTAAAAGTCCAGAAATGAGGTTAGCATGAATTTCTACCCCCGGAAAATTTTCTTGTATTGGAGTTGCACGCAAATCGGATAAACCTTGTGCAGAAGTGCCTAATAGTACAATCTTATTATTAAGTAGAGCCTTATCTTTTATGCGTCCATACAAGACATCACTTGCTGAAATGTAGGGATAATGACCGCTTTTACCACGGAATGGTATTAAAGTTTGAATATATTCATCTACTGGCACTTGCCGATTGCCTAAATGTAGAAATTCTAATTGGTAAGAAGCCTCTCCAGTTGTTATCAAGCCTAGTTGAATATCTGGCGATCCAAGGGCTGCCCATGCAATCGCTAGTGAGAATGACTTATAGAATTGTCCTTTATAATTATACAACATAGGGATACGCCGCACGATACCATCAGCGTCAGGGATAATATTAAAATGTCCTGCTGTCAGCGCATTATCCTGAAATGCGGGTAAATTAGCGGCAAAACCTATTGCTTTATAACTATTAACTGGTAATTCTTCTGCACTAATGACAGGCTTAGGAAGTTTTCCTGCTTTAGAACTATCACCAAAACTATAGCCTAAAACGACTCGACGATTTTTTAAGCTTTGAGCAAATAAATTATCATAATCCAAGGTTTTTTCTATTTTTTGAAAGATACTCAAGAACTCAGCAGAATCCTTCAAAGGTCCTTCCGCCAGTATTTGTAAATTTTTTAGTCCTGAACTATCATCAGGTTCCGGAAACACAACATCTATGCCAAGGAGATCAATATTGTAAGTATCAAATAACTGATCTACCAAACGAGCCATTATTGAACGATTCCAAGGCCAACGCCCTATTTCACTTAAACTTTTTTCGTCAATTGCAATTATAACAATACGATCATCTAGCTTTCTGGGCATAGATATTTCCAACCTTGTATCGTAAGTCATATATTCTAGGGCTTTTATAAAATCCCATTCGACTATTTTGCTCGCATGAAGAACAAAAAAAACCAAAATGCTCAAGCTTATCACCAGCCGTAAGGCATGGCGTTTAAAAAGTCGAAACATGAAGAATTTCCTAATTAATCAAATGAGCCAATGCCATACCAGGATCATCCGCTTTCATAAACGCTTCTCCAACTAAAAAGCTATTTACACCTGAGTTACGCAATAAAGCAATATCATCAGGCGTATGAATACCACTTTCGCTAACGACAATATATTCTTTCGGAATTGACTTTAATAGTGATAAAGTGGTTGTTAAATCGGTTTCAAATGTTCGCAAGTTACGATTATTAATCCCTATTAAGGGCATCTTAAGAAGCAGTGCTCGTTCCAGTTCTTCACTATCATGCACTTCGATGAGTACATCCATATCTAAATGCTCAGCTAAGCCTGCCAAATCATGCAACTGTGCATCACCTAATGCTGCGACAATGAGTAAAATACAATCTGCACCAATAGCGCGTGCTTCATACACTTGATAAGCATCAATGATAAAATCTTTACGCAAAAGTGGAAGCTTGCAAGCTTGATGAACTTGCTGTAAATACTCATCTGCGCCTTGAAAAAAATCGCTATCAGTTAGAACAGATAAACAAGTTGCACCATTTTTCTCATAGCTTTTTGCAATAGCAACTGGGTCAAAATTGGCTCGTAATATACCTTTACTGGGAGAGGCTTTTTTAATTTCAGCTATGACGGCTGGAGAATTTTTTTTCACAGCTTCGACAAATCCACGCGGAGGAGCTTGATTAGCAGCCATTTGGCTGATGCGTTGTAAAGAAATTTTTTCACAACGTGCTTGGATTTCTTCTACTTTGCGCTGGAGAATTTTTGTTAGAATATCAGGTGTTTTAGTCATTTTTTTATAAGGATTAAGGATTTCTCCCCCCCTCAATCCCCCCCGCTGGGGTGGAAGTCCCCCCTCCCAGCGGGAGG
>JAUXCJ010000273.1 GCA_030618965.1 Thiomargarita sp. | reverse complement strand
TTCAAATCCGTCTTTCATGTATTCTATCCTTAAAAATATAACTAGATTATTATCAGGCACATTTACCCTGAGATTTTTATTCACCGCAAAATCAGGCAAGTTTGCCCTGAATAATATAGATTTTGCAATTTTCTAAAGGTGGTAGTTTTTTAGTCAGATAAATCCAACCTTCCGCACTTTATCTTGCAAAAATACTCTGTAAGTATAATAACAAAAATATTGAAATACAAATATCTAATCAATTTGATACTTAGGGGCGTAGAATAAAATAATCAATCAACAAAAATTTGAGTGCTATAATAAAAATCATTACTAATTAACTCTTTTGAGAAAAAAGTCAATTGTCATAAACAATCGAAAGGAGTTACAACTTTGCCTACTAATACATCAGTTTACAAGAATGCTTCTCTGAGAGAATACCATTTAACCGACGCAAAAAGAGAGGAATATCGAAAAATATCCCACGATTCGCGTTTATCAAAAATGGCTGCCCAACAGGGGCTTCATCAGAGGATTCATCCAGTAAATACGCCTTTGTTTGATCCAAATTTACTTATGCCGCAAATTGATGATAATGGCTTAACTGCTTTAAGTCTGTTTAGTGGTGGCGGTGGACTAGATTTAGGTTTCGACAGGGCTGGATATAGACACTCGGCCTCTTATGAGCTTATACCAATATGCAAAGATACCTTATCTTCTAACCGACCAGATTGGCTCATAAATTGTGGACCTGACAAAGGTGATGTTACTAAAATTGATTGGATTGATCTTCAAGGAGAAATAGACATCATACATGGTGGGCCACCATGTCAGCCATTCTCTATAGCGGGTGAGCAAAAAGGGGTAGATGATAAAAGAAATATGTGGGGCGAATTTAGTCGCGCTGTTAATACAATAAAACCTAAAGCTTTTGTTGCTGAAAATGTCCTAGGCATACTCAGCCCAAAGTTTGAAGGGTTTGTTAAAAAGTACATATTAGATCAACTTTCTGACTATTCAATAACTAAATTTGAGATGCACACTGCTGACTATGGAGTTTCGCAAATTAGAAGGAGAGTGTTTTTTGTAGGCTTTAAAAACAGAAAAGCACTAAAAATTTTTTCCTTGCCGCTACCTACCCATGTATGGGATCACTTAGGAAAAAAAGGTTTAATCCATACTGATTCCTTATTTGATACAGAATTACCCAAAACATTAGGCGTTAGAGAATGCTTGGGGTTGCCTGATATTGGTTTTGATAACTTGTCACCTACTATTAGAAGTGCATTTACAGGAAAGATAAATACGACTTCCATTCTAAATAGTTCAGCAGGTCAGAAATCTTGGGGGGATATGGAAATCTGGCCCAACGGCGTTCAGGCAGATAGGAATAAAGCGTCAGCATTTCCTGCAAAAAATGGTCATTTTAGACTTTCAGTTCAAGACATTGGCTTAATCCAAGGTTTTCCAGAATCGTGGAAGTTTGCTGGAGCAGTTTACCAAGTTCTTGGGCAAATTGGCAACTCAGTTTCGCCCCCAGTTGCCTATAATGTCGCTTTAAGTGTTTTGAAAGCATTGATGGATTAGGCAATTAATTCATCAAAATATTTTTGAACCATAGAGCGTAATTGTTGTGCATGTTGAAAATTGCTTGCCATTTTTACTCCTTAACTTATTGGGCATAACGCTTAACATCAGGGTTAAAAAAATTCTGGTTCCCACGCGCACAAGGGGATTGACCTTGTGCGCTATTAATCCTAATTCAGACAATTTTTAATTTAAACATTCAAAAATCCGCTTACCTATATCTGTAGGATTTTCCGCCAATGTGACACCCGCTGCCTTCAAAGCTGCAAATTTATCTGCTGCTGTGCCTTTTCCACCACTAATAATCGCGCCTGCATGTCCCATACGTTTTCCTGGTGGTGCAGTCACGCCAGCGATATAGGCAACAACTGGTTTAGTCACAGAGGATTTAATATAGTCAGCAGCCTCTTCTTCATCAGTGCCGCCGATTTCGCCCACAAGCACGATGCCTTCTGTTTGCGGGTCTTCTTGGAATAGTTCTAAGCAGTCTATGAAGTCCATTCCATGAATCGGATCGCCGCCGATCCCAATACAAGTGCTTTGTCCCAAACCATTTGATGTAGTTTCAGCCACTGCCTCATAAGTCAAGGTGCCAGAACGTGACACAATGCCAATTCGTCCTTGCTGGTGTATCAAACCGGGCATAATACCGATTTTGCAAGCTCCAGGGGTAATAATCCCGGGACAATTTGGTCCAATCAGGCGCGTTAGGGGATAATGATCTATTAAGGCGGTTTTCACTTTGAGCATGTCTAATACTGGGATGCCTTCTGTGATACAAACAATTAATTCGATGCCTGCATCTGCGGCTTCTAAAATCGCGTCGGCTGCAAATGGTGCGGGTACATAAATCATACTCACTGTGGCACTTGTCGTGCTAACTGCTTCGCGTACTGTATCAAAAACTGGCAAACCGAGATGGGTTTGTCCGGCGCGTCCGGGTGTGACACCGCCTACTAATTGGGTGCCATAAGCAATACATTGTTCAGAGTGAAAAGTCCCTTGTTTTCCAGTAAATCCTTGGCAAATCACTTTGCTGTCTGCATTAACTAATATACTCATGTTTTTATCCTTTTACTGCCTTAACCACTTTTTGAGCTGCCTCATCTAAATTATCGGCAGAAATAACAGAAAGGCCGCTTTCTTTCAGCAAAGCTTTGCCTTTATCAACGTGAGTCCCCTCTAAACGAACAACAACGGGTAATTGTGTGCCGGTTTCTTTAATCGCATAAATCACACCCTCGGCGATTAAATCACATCTGACAATACCGCCAAAAATATTAACCAAAATAGCCTTGACTTTTGGATCAGATAAAATTATTTTAAAAGCCCCTGTCACCCTTTCCGCTGTCGTACCGCCGCCGACGTCAAGAAAATTTGCAGGTTCGCCACCTCGCATTTTAATCACATCCATTGTGGCCATTGCCAATCCAGCCCCATTAACCATACAAGCAATCTCACCATCTAAGGCGACATAATTAAGATCAAACTCACGCGCCTTATGCTCTTTTTCATCCTCTTGCGTGGCATCGTATAAAGCCGCCAAATCTTTGTGCCGATAAAGGGCGTTATCATCAATGTTAATTTTGGCATCCAAGGCTAATAAATGTCCTTGATCAGTGATAATCAAGGGATTAATTTCAACCAAACTGAGGTCTTTATCTAAAAACAGACGATATAAATTAAACAGCATAACAGTTAATTCTTTACGCTGTTCAGCCTCTAAACCTAAAGCAAAGGCAATTTCACGGCATTGATAAGCACTGATGCCAATAATAGGATCAATAGTAATACGGATAATTTTTTCCGGCGTTTTAGCTGCGACGGCTTCAATATCCATACCACCAGCCCGCGAGGCAATAATAGCTACACGGGTTGTTGCTCTGTCAACCAGCAAACTTAAATAAAGTTCACTCTTGATCCCTGTCAGATTTTCAATAAGCACACTATTGATCGGTTGTCCATGCGCCCCCGTTTGGTGAGTCACCAATTGAGTCCCAATCAAAGTTTGAGTAATATCGCCCACTTTTTCTAAACTATCAGCGCGTTGAACGCCGCCGGCTTTGCCCCGTCCACCAGCATGAACTTGGGCTTTAACCATCCAAGCCTCACCACCTAATAACTTTGCCTGTTGCTTGGCTTCATCAGCCGC
>JAUXCJ010000292.1 GCA_030618965.1 Thiomargarita sp. | reverse complement strand
GGGTGCTGCGACTGTATTAGGCACAATGTCAGCGGCGGCGGAATTACAATTGCCCTTAAATATAGTAGCTATTATACCGACAGTAGAAAATTTACCTGGTGGTTTAGCTTGCAAACCGGGCGATATTGTGACTGGTTTATCAGGACAAACTATTGAAATTTTAAATACTGATGCTGAGGGTAGAGTGATTTTGAGTGATGCGCTTACTTACGCTGAGCGTTTTAAGCCGGATGTTGTTATTGATGTTGCCACATTGACAGGTGCGTGTGTGGTTGCATTGGGTCAACATGCTCACGCTTTGTTGAGTAACCATAATCCATTAACCAATGATTTGCTTAATGCTGGAAGAATGAGTGGTGATCGTGCTTGGGAAATGCCCTTGTGGGATGAATACCAAGATCAAATTGAAAGTAACTTTGCTGATGTTGCTAATATTGGTGGACCGGATGCCGGCGTTATCACAGCAGCTTGTTTCTTATCGCGTTTTACAAATAAATACCGCTGGGCACATTTAGATATTGCCGGCACAGCGTGGTTATCAGATAAAAAAAATAAAGGTGCTACGGGACGGCCTGTACCACTTTTAACGCAATATCTGATTGATCGTAGTAATGAAGAAGAGTTTATATTGCCTCCAATTGAGTAAGTAATATAGGAATCCTAAATAAGTTGTAATTAGACCTCCGAGGTTTTCAAAACCTCGGAGGTCTTGGCATCCACAAAAAAAACATGTCCCCAATTGATTTTTATATTTTGCACACAAGTTCAAGGCAAGCTTCGGATCGTTTCGTTTGTCAATTAGCTGACAAAGTTTGGCATCAAGGCTATCGTGTTTATATTCAATGCGATTCATTCGCACGAGCTGAGCGGCTGAATGTGACGCTCTGGACATTTAAAGAAGAAAGTTTTTTGCCACATGATGTTTATCCCGATGCGTCATCAGTAGCACCCATCCGTATTGGTTACACTGAACAAGTGTGCGAAGGTATGGATGTTTTAATTAATTTGAGTGAAACCGTGCCAGCGTTTTTTGAACCGTTCAAGCGAATTGCTGACGTTGTTGAAAATAGTCCTTCTTTGCGTGAAAAGGGCAGAAATCGTTATCGCTTTTATAAAAATAGACATTATGAATTAAGAGTGCATGAAATTAAATGAATCATAATTGCCTAATTTTAGTAGATGGTTCTTCATACCTTTATCGTGCTTTTCATGCCCTAGCATCATCTTCGTTTAGCAATTCTCAAGGCAAACCAACTGGGGCTATTTATGGTATGAAGAATATGCTGAAAAGTTTATTACGTGACTATAAACCAGTTTATGCTGCGGTTGTATTTGATGCTAAAGGTAAAACTTTTCGTCATGAACTATTTCCCGAATATAAAGCTAATCGCCCTCCGATGCCTGATGAGTTAGTTGAGCAAATTTCTCCAGTTCACGACATGGTACGAGCTTTGGGCTTTCCTTTAATTATGGAATCTGGCGTAGAAGCTGATGATGTTATTGGTACTTTAGTCAAGCAGGCTGAAGCTGCGGGGATGCAGAGTTTGATTTTTACTGGTGATAAGGATTTTGCCCAATTAGTCAATGCTTCGGTTACGCTTGTAGATACTATGAAAAAAAGCAGTTTAGATGTGGAAGGCATACAAAAAAAATTTGGGATTCCGCCTAAACTCTTTATAGATTATCTCAGTTTAATCGGCGATTCGGTGGATAATGTTCCGGGTGTCAAAAAAGTCGGCCCTAAAACTGCTGTAAAATGGTTGAAAACTTATGGCAGCCTAGACGCAATTATAGAAAATGCTGCCCAGTTCAAAGGTAAAGTCGGTGAAAATTTGCGCGAAGCCTTGCCACAATTACAGCTAAGTCGAAAATTAGTGACTATTAAATGTGATGTGCCACTGTTACACACGCCCGAACAATTAAAATTCAATCCCCCTGATATTAATAAATTACATCAATTAAATACCGAATTAGAATTTAAACAAAGCACTATAGAATTTCCGATTTTAGATAGGAAATATGACACTATTTTAACTCAAGCCGAATTTGATAAATGGCTAAAACGTCTCAATGAAGCCCCACTTTTTGCTTTTGACACTGAAACTACGAGTTTAGATTATCTACAAGCCCAAATTGTCGGCGTATCATTTGCCGTGCAAGCTGGAGAAGCCGCTTATATTCCACTGGCTCATGATTATTTAGGCGTAGTTCAGCAATTATCGCGTGATAAAGTCTTAAAAGCACTTAAGCCTTTGCTTGAAAATGCCGAAAAAGCCAAAATTGGGCAAAATATTAAATATGATGCCCATGTACTCGCCAATCATGGTATTGATTTACAAGGTATTGCCTTTGATAGTATGTTGGAATCTTATGTACTAAATAGTACTGCGACAAAACATAATCTGGATGCTTTATCCTTAAAATACCTGAAAGTAAAAACCATTAAATACGAAGAAGTTGCAGGAAAAGGCAAAAACCAACTACCATTTAATCAAGTTGACATACAACAAGCAGCCCCTTATGCAGCCGAAGATGCTGATTTGACTTTGCAATTACATCAAAATCTATATCCACAATTAGAAAGTATTCCAAAACTCAAGCAAATTTTCAGCGAAATAGAAATGCCCCTGATTCCAGTTTTACTGCGTATGGAGCGCAATGGGGTAAAAATTGACGCTGCACAACTTTATCAGCAAAGTACCGAATTGGCGAAGCGTTTAAAAATCATTGAGCAAGAAGCCTATAAATTAGCTGGTACAGAATTTAATCTCAATTCTCCTAAGCAATTAAAAACCATTTTATTTGATATTTTAGGTTTACCAGTTTTGAAAAAAACGCCTAAAAAGGAAGCTTCAACGGCTGTAGAAGTTTTAGAAGAACTCGCGCTTGATTACCCCCTGCCGGAACTAATTTTAGAATACCGCAGCCTTAGCAAATTAAAATCCACATATACTGACGCACTACCTAAACAAATTAACCCCAAAACTGGAAAAGTACATACCTCCTATCAGCAAGCTGTCACAGCAACTGGGAGATTATCTTCAACTAATCCCAATCTGCAAAATATTCCCATTCGTAGCGCAGAAGGGCGGCGCATCCGTCAAGCTTTTATTGCAGAAGAAGGTTATCAGATAGTTGCGGCGGATTATTCGCAAATAGAACTCCGCATCATGGCGCATCTTTCTGAAGATGAAAAATTACTTAGTGCCTTTAACAGTGGAGAAGATATTCACAAAGCTACAGCAGCAGAAGTGTTTAATATACCACTGGAAGAGGTTAGCAAGGAACAACGTAGGAGTGCTAAAGCGGTTAATTTTGGTTTAATATATGGAATGCAAGCTTTTGGTTTAGCTAAACAATTAGGCATAGAACGCCACGAAGCTAAAAATTATATTGATACCTACTTTACCCGCTATCCTGGCGTTAAAACCTACATGGAAGCGATGCGAATATTGGCTAAAGAACAAACTTATGTAGAAACCGTATTTGGGCGACGCTTATATATACCCGAAATCAACTCTCGTACCACCCAACGCCGAAAATCTGCCGAGCGCACCGC
>JAUXCJ010000349.1 GCA_030618965.1 Thiomargarita sp. | reverse complement strand
CTAGGATGAGCTGATGAAACTGAGTTAGCACTATTGCTTTTATTTATCATACTTTATGTAATCATAGAGCCTTGGGCTTTAGCCCAAGGCAGGTTTTTCTATGGACAACTATAATCTTAATATAATATAATTATTAAGTTGTGTTCCAAGTATATTATATTCTTGCCCTATTGAGTAGAGTTCTAATCTTGAGAAGGGGCATTTTCTAGAAACTTTAAAATTTTATTGAGAGACTATTATGAAACCTAAAATTCATCCAAGCTACAACGAAATTACCGTAAAATGCAGTTGTGGTAATAGCTTTGTTACTCATTCAACCATTGAAAAAGATTTACACATTGAAGTCTGCTCTGCCTGTCATCCTTTTTATACTGGACAACAGAAAATTGTAGATACTGCTGGACGTGTTGAAAAATTCCGTCGTAGATTTGGTAGTAGAAAAGCAAAAACGGCATAAATTATTTAACCCCCTTGTTTTTGGGGGACGCTGTTTCTTTAGCTTGCACTTTATCATTATCCATTAGAATTTGGTGAGCAGGACCTTCTAAATCGTCAAATTGTTCCGATTTAATCGCCCATAAAAATGCAGCTATAATAAGTCCAATCAAGACCAATGAAATTGGGATTAATAAATAGATTATCTCCATTTTAATTATCCTGTTTTATAACTAAACGTAAGGCATTAGCAACCACTAATAAGGAACTCAAAGACATACCAATCGCTGCCATCCAAGGGGCTACAAATCCCATTGCAGCAGCAGGTAATGCCAATAAATTATAAGCAATCGCCCAAGCCACATTTTGACGAATAATTGTAAGCGTTTTACGCGCAGTCTTAATGCCTATCAGTAAATTGGGCAATTGTTCCGTTAATAAAATCATATCGGCACTGGCACGAGCAACTTGTGTACCACTGCCCATTGCAATAGAAACTTGGGCTTGTGCCAACACTGGCGCATCATTCACACCATCGCCTATCATTGCAACTATTTCACCTTTTTCTTGTAATGCTTTGACAGCTTGTACTTTATCAGCAGGTGTAAGGGCATAGCCAACATTTTCAATACCCACTGCTTGGGCAACACGCTGAGCAGCCGCTGCATGATCGCCACTCAAGAGACTGACTGATTTTCCTTGTTTTTGTAAAGCTTGAATCAATGTTTGTGTACCCGGGCGAATTTTATCACCCAAGCTAAAAGCACAGACAAGTTTATCAGCATCAGCAAGTAAAACCAGTGTATGACCATCTTTTTGTAAAGAGTCCAAACGGTTTGCATCAAGACTTAAACCAGTTTTTTCCATAATAAAGGCAGCAGTTCCAATATAATAGCGTCTACCTTCAATATCACCTTGCATCCCCGCACCTGGTTGATTAGTCACTGAATCTGCACTCAATTTCGCAACGCAAGCCCCTAATAAAGCCCGAGCAATCGGATGTTCAGAATGGCGTTCCAAAGCCACAGCATATTGTAAACAATCGGCTTCGCTTAACTCTGCAAAAGTGTGGGTAGCTAACAAACGTAAACGCCCTTCCGTCAATGTACCAGTCTTATCAAAAACAAAATGGGTAGCGTGTGCCAAAGTTTCCAAGGCATGTCCTCGTGTTGTCAGTAAACCGGCAGTTGTTAGTCTACTTGTTGCAGCCGTAATCGCGGTAGGTGTTGCCAGCGAGAGCGCACAAGGACAGGTGACAACTAAAACAGAAAGCGTAATCGCTAACCAGCTACCAGGATTTACATACCACCAATACACTGCCACAATTAAAGCTAAAACTAGGACACCCAGTACAAACCATGAAGCGATTCTATCCGCTAATTGCCTAATTGCCGGTTTTTCAGTTTGGGCACGCTCAAGCAAGCGTAAAATATGTGACATTACCGTATCCGCACCGATTTTATCAACCTGCATTTTCAGCGGATTATCAATATTCACCGTGCCAGCAATTAATGCTTGCCCCAACTTTTTCGTTTGAGGATGACTTTCCCCAGTGAGCAAAGATTCATCAACGCTAGATTCCCCCTCCAAAATTCTACCATCAGCAGGAATATTTTCACCCGGGCGGATAAGCACAGTATCCCCAATCTCTAAATCAGCTACTAATACTAAATCTTCATCTATCCCTTCAGGCGTTTTCCGTAAACGAGCCGCCATTGTTGGCACCAGATGCACCAGATTTTCAGCCGCTTGCGTACTGCGTTGTCGTGCCACTAAATCAAAATACCGCGCAGTCAGCAAAAAAAACACAAACATTGCAATCGAATCAAAATAAACATTATCCCCACTAATCACTGACAAATCATAAGTGATCACTGTATAAATACTACCGATAAAAGCCAAACTAATACCCAATGTTATCGGTACATCCATACCAACTTGCCCATGACTAACATCACGCCATGCACTTTTAAAAAAAGGTTGAGCCGAATAAAATAAAATCGGCAAAGTGAAAAACAAATTAATCCAAAAAAATAAACCTTTAAATTCAGGCTCTATGCCATACCACTCCCCTGCATACAGAGCGATTGAAAACATCATAACCTGCATACCCAATACACCTGCAACACCAATCCGACGCAACTGCTGCTTGCGCTCACGCTCAATAATTTCCTGTTGATGAGCGGGATCATAAGGATGTGCAATATAACCAATACGGCTCACAGCCTGTAAAATATCGCTCAAATGAATACGCGATTCATCCCAACGCACAGTGGCACGATGGTTAGAATAATTGATTTGAACATCAAGAACACCCTGCAAGCTACGCAAATGCTGCTCATTGAGCCAAATACAAGCCGCACAGGTGATACCTTCTAAAATTAACGCCGCCTCACGTATATGCTCACCTTCATAGCGCACAAAACGTTTTTGAATAGCAGGATTATCATAAACCATTGTCTTTTTAATAAAATCTGGTACTATTTCTTGTCCAGTTGGCGTCGGATTAGTGCGATATTTATAAAAATCTTGGTATCCAGCATCAAGAATAGCGTTGGCAACCGCCTGACAACCCGCACAACAAACCGGCTCCGCTTTACCATTAATAGTGACAAATAAATTAAGATTATCAGGTACTG
>JAUXCJ010000146.1 GCA_030618965.1 Thiomargarita sp. | reverse complement strand
ACCACAGGGCAGGCATCTGCATCTACCCATATTTTCATTTTATGTGACTCCGTTGTTATTAGCCTATATTCGCCTGACCCGAAACGAACGTCCCTTTAATTTTCCTTCTCCTAATTTTTTTAGCGCAGGTTTAGTAGCGTCCCGACTGATTGCCACATAAGCCCAGTTATCAAAAATATGAATTTTTCCAACCGGTTTTCCGGCAATGCCGTTTTCCCCGGTTAGTGCGCCCAGAATATCGCCTGGTCTCACTTTTTGCTTTTTGCCGCCGTCAATTTGTAAGGTTGCCATGGGCGGTTTAAAGGAAAAATTAAAGATAAATAGATATTCTCATTTTCAGGATTATTAATTTTGTATTTCCCAGCAAATTCAACATTATATCCGGTATAATAGATTAAACCCTTTTTCCGATAATCCATTTTTAGTGTAACAGCAATATCGGAAGAGTGAACTTCTCCTTTGCTCAAATAAGTGGAACCATGAAATCAACTGATAAACCATTTTGGTGTGTTTTATGAGGTCGAAATTTTCCTCCAGAAGGCCAGCCAGTTTCTCCATAAACAAATTTTTTCTCAGGATGAGTCTGTAACAACCATGAATATGACTCTAAAATTATTTTTCTTACTTTACTGTGGACGTTCGTTCTTCCTATGAATGATCCAAGATAGCTGTATGTAACAAAATTTTCACCAGCAAATGGCAACCTTTTACCATTTTTAAGCTTTCCATTTTTAGTGATGCCATAACATTCACTTTCCTCATTATTTTCAATTGATATGTCAACACTTTTTACGCCATCGCGCCATTAATACCAATAATTTGGCCAGAAATATATCCAGCCTCCTCGGAAGCCAAAAAACTCACCAATGCCGCAATTTCTTCAGGTGTACCCGCCCGCTTCATCGGCACAAGTCGCTTTATCGAAGCCTCATCAAAAATATTTTCGGTCAAATGTCCAGCAATAATACCAGGCGCAACCGTATTAACAGTAATCCCACGAGAAGCGACTTCTTGAGCTAACGACTTTGTTGCACCATGCAGCCCAGCCTTTGCTGCCGCATAGTTCGCCTGTCCACGATTACCCATAATCGCTGCAAGAGACGAAATATTAATAATCCGTCCCCAACGAGTACTCATCATCGGTAACAATAAAGGTTGCGTGACATTGAAAAAACCATTCAGATTGACATCAATTACTTCATTCCATTGGCTACGTTGCATACCTGCCATCGGCGCGTCCGCGTGAATACCAGCATTATTGACCAAAACTTGAATTGGATTAGAAATATCAATAGCTTTGCAAATAGCATCTTCCAGCGTAACATCAAACCTCACTGCTGTTGCTGAACCACCCGCTTCTTGTATTTCAGCAACAACTGCCTCAGCTTTTTCCAAATGACTGTTCGCATGAACAATCACATGCAAACCATCCAAGGCTAAACGACGGCAAATGGCTGCCCCAAGATCACCGCTTCCTCCGGTTACTAACGCACGTTTCATATTATGTTATTAATTATTCGTTATTTAAGACACTTGTACCACAGTTGCACGTCCCGTAACCAGCTTTTTACCACCCGCACTGATATTCAAAGCATACATCAAATGACGCTCATCACAAATAATGGTTTGAGCCTCAATCCTAAGAGGTTCCACAATCTCATCAAGGCGTAGCACATACAACTCAATATCTCTAACAGCAGCTAAATAGCCCTGTGTTACCTTGTAATTTCCAATCAAACTGCCGTGTACCGCCATCGCTTGCGCTCCATATTCTACCGCATGTACAGCAGACAATTGCCCGTTTTTGCACAAAGGATTATTGGGCTTGCGGTGTGATTCACTCTGGCACAAAATCCTTGTCTCATCCCAAGCCAACACAGCATCTAGCAGGCACATCGCACCCGCATGAGGAATCAACGCACATAATGCTTCCCGTTCAATTAACATGGTTCAATCCCAACAACAAGCTGATTATCATCAAGATAGGGTAAGATAATACGCCCAGAAACTGCTTGTGCAATCGCTTGCAAAAGGGGTAAGCTACGCGCGGCTGGATTACCGGTTCGCAATTTTTCAAGCGCAGGTTCTGCCATCTGTGTCTCACTATCAATCCTTGCCTCTATTAGTTTTAAACTAAGCTTGGCACAACTCCCTGCTATTTGCTCTCGCGTGAGTAATAACGCAACGGCGACGGGCGCTTCAAAAAACCGTGCCTTAGAAAGGGGCTCCGGTGCAGTATGATCATAACAAACCAATAATACATCTGTATTTTCAACAATTGCCAATGCGCTGGCTTCCAACAAACCTGCTACAAAAGACGCATCATAAGCCGATAGACTGATCGAAGGCATTTGGGAATGTGTTGCAATTGCCCAATAACCGGCAGGCGCATTATGTACCGAATTATGAAAATAAGTTGGAGAAACCGGTTTATCCGGCAAGCTCAATGCTCGACAAACATTATCTATGACTTCACTATTACCCATACAAGAAGAAAATACAGTGCTTAAGTGCTTCGGCGACAATGCCGACGCTTCTAACGCCTCTTGGGCAACCTGTAAAGCCAACTTGATAGTCACTGTTGTACGGCGACGGGCATTGGAGGGCAAGAAGCTTGGCGAAAACCGGGGGAGTGGTGTTGCTTTGTAGGGTGTTTGCCTGGTCAATATCGGTACACTTGCCTGCCAGCCTAATAATCCTGGAGCGATTAAGGCAAGTGTATTAAGGTAAACTTGCATCATATTAACTGTCCAAACAATAAACTACAATTACTCCCACCAAAACCAAAAGAATTACTCATCACACGATTAACTGGCTGGGTTTGCTTATCAAGTAAGATATTTGCAAATAAATTAGGTTCTACCTTATTAGTATTCAAAGACTTAGGTATAAAATTATGTTCAATACACAAACAAGCAAACAAGGCTTCAGTAATACCTGCCGCCCCTAATGTATGTCCTGTCCAGCTTTTAGTAGAACTACAAGGCGTTTTTGTGCCAAATACCTGAACTACAGCTTTATCCTCCGAAGCATCATTGGAACGAGTGCCAGTGCCATGTAAATTGATATAATCCACCTCTTCAGCCTCAATCCCCCCGTTCTCCAAAGCCAGTTGCATAGCTAATACCGCCCCTACACCTTCTGGATGAGGCGTAGAAATATGATAAGCATCACCACTTTCACCATAGCCTAACAATGCCACTCCTAGATCATCCGAGACTTCCAACAACGCAAAACCAGCAGCTTCACCAATATTCATACCACTGCGATTAATATCCCACGGTTGGCAGGGAGATTTTGACACTAATTCCAAGGAATTAAAACCATATAATGTCGTTAGACACAAACTATCGACACCACCCACCACAGCTGCATCACACAAACCAGCTTGCATATAACGGTAAGCCGTTGCAAAGACTTTAGCACTGGAAGAACAAGCGGTAGATTGCGTGACAGCCGTCCCTTTTAATCCCAAATAACGACGAGTAAAATCTGTCACAGAAAAAAGGCTTTGACTGTAGCGATATTGGAAACTTTCTGGTAAATCGCCAGTAACAGGATCAGTGTTTTGGTAAGCCCTTTCGGTTTCGAGAATACCTGAAGTGCTTGTACCAAGAAAAACGCCAATACGATTAGCCCCATAACGTTCACGAGCAGCAGCAACGGCTTTGGAAAAATCATCTTGTTCCAAAGCCAGCTGAGCTAAACGGTTATTACGGCAATCAAAGGCGACGAGTTCACCCGTGATAGGTTGTAATCCCTCAACCCGCCCAATCCACGTATCCAATGTCACATCTTCAAAATCACAGGGACGTAGCCCGCCTTTTTCTTGTTGTAAGGCCAACAAAGAGGCTCTTTTACCCTGTCCAAGCGCATTAACGAGTGTATAGGCAGAAATTAATAAAGGTTTTATCGGCATTATTAGTTATCAGTTATTTGAACTTTGAGGGCTAAGGAATAATTCCACGTTTTCGCACCCAATCTTCTTTAGCTGTTTCGTAGAAATTAATAATTCTATCATATGCCTCTGGCGTACCAATAAAAGCAAAAGGGGCGATTAATGAACCCGTACTAATTCCACTAATAGAATCGAATTGAGGGCGCGTATAGTTGGTTTTGGTAACCTTCCCCCAACCTTTTAGAAAACCTGCGCCAAATGCACCGAAAGCACCACCTCCAGAAAGAACGAGAATATCATAGTTTTGTTGTTTATTCCTGGTAGATAAATGAGCTTTTCGATATTGATGCTCTATGCGCTTAAACGTTTTTGCTGAGATAGCATTTATATCAGATTGATATGATCTCAAAAACTCCTGCTGTCTATTCGCAAGTTCTTTGTTATTAATTGAGTGTAAAGCTGGGGTTTGACAAGCAGTTAGGATAATCGCAAAAAGCAAAGCTAAAATCATACATTTGAATTTGCTATTTATATTCAAAATACTACCTCAAACCCAATCTTAGTTTAGCCAACTGAGAACCCAATATTGTTCAGGTGCATTGACTTGTTATAAATTTACCTGATTTGCTGTTCGATTTGCTGTTCGATTTGTTGCAAAACGCTAGGATCAACATGCATGTTAAATGCAATAGATGATGCTTTTACAGTAATCGCAACGATTATGCCTGTGAACATTATTCCAATGCTCGCAATTATTACTGACAATATTTTTGTCCATTTTTGTAGTGGTCGGATATCCCCATATCCCACCGTAAAAGCTGTGATAAATGCCCAATATAGGGCATCAAATTTATTCCATGATTCCATATAGCCTACTATAAGTCCTAATATAATTATTACAAAACCTAGCATTACTAGAAGGGGAGATATTAAGTAGATTCCCCAATAAAAGAGTTGAATAAATGTAATCGAAAATTCCATGTTCTAGTTTCCTAATTGCTTATGTATGATTAAGGTGCCACTCAAAGTGGCATGTAGCGGCACCGCATGTTTTATATCTGTTCAAGCCGGGTCGCAAAATTGGCTGGGTTCAACGCGCTACCTACCAACTGCCGCCCAAGGACAAATATAAATTGATGCGCTGCTCCAGTTGGAGACGTT
>JAUXCJ010000045.1 GCA_030618965.1 Thiomargarita sp. | reverse complement strand
GTATTCCAACATGTTCACTCCACTAAAAAGCAAGGAACCCGGGTTGACTTTATCCAAATTAGCATATTTAGGCGCAGTGCCATGTGTTGCTTCAAAAACTGCGACATGTTCTGCCATATTTGCGCCCGGCGCAATGCCCATTCCACCAACTTCGGCAGCAATAGCGTCAGAAAGATAGTCGCCATTAAGATTCGTCGTTGCAATAACATCAAATTCGGTTGGACGCAATAACATCAGTTGGAACATAATGTCAGCAATACGATCTTTAATAACGATTTTACCTTCAGGCTGTTTGCCGTCATATTCACTATAGAGTTGTTCTTCTGTGATGGTTTCATCAGCGAACTCCTCACGCGCCAGTTCATAACCCCAATTCCTAAAAGCCCCCTCGGTGTATTTCATAATATTACCTTTATGAACGAGAGTTACACTTTTACGATCATTATCAATCGCATATTGTATCGCTTTCCGCACAAGGCGTTTACTGCCAAAAGGACTAATGGGTTTGACACCAATGCCACAATCATCAAAAAAAGTCGCGCCCATTTCTTCTTTCAGAAATTTTTCTACTTTCCGCATTTCTGGTGTGCCTGATTCATATTCAATCCCAGCGTAAACGTCTTCAGTATTTTCACGGAAAAGTACGATGTCAACATCTTCTGGATGAAGTAACGGGGAGGGAACGCCGCTGTAGTAACGGACAGGGCGTACACAAGCGTATAAATCTAACTCTTGGCGTAATGTGACGTTGAGTGAGCGAAAACCTTTACCAACAGGGGTTGTTAGTGGCCCTTTTATAGAAACAATCAAATCTTGCAAGGCTTGGCGTGTTTCCTCTGGGAAAATATCACCATCATATTTTTCCGCCGCGCTTTCGCCCATGAAGAGTTCTGCCCAATATATTTTGCGTTTGCCATTATAGGCTTTTTTAACCGCAGCATCCCAAATACGCAGACAAGCTTTCATAATATCGGGACCGATACCGTCTCCTTGGACATAGCCCAAAATTGGATTATCTGGCACTTGTAATTTATTATTTTGAATAGAAATTTTTGTGCCACCTTCAGGCAATGTTATGGGCATAGATAGCTCTCCTAATTAATAAAAAAAGTTAAAATTTAACACACTATAAGGTTTTTTTATAGTATTATTCAGACCATAACTGAATAAGCTTACCAGCCGCTATAGCAAACATGCTATTATCAAAATTAAAGGATACAGAGCTCACCCTTCCAAGATCATAAGATTGAATGCGCTGTATTGGTTGTTTAGTCCCTACCTCCCATAGGATAATAACTGTGTCATAGTTACCTGAACGTATTGTCGCAAGCATCTTGGCATCAGGGCTAAAGGATAGAGGAGTATTAAAATAGCCTATGGGCTGGCTATGCAGTTCTCTAAGTGCAAGAACTTTCCATTGTCTCATTGTACCATCCCAACTAGCCGAAATCAGTTTACTACCATCTGGTGTAAAAGAAAGAGCAGTCACAGGTTTTCCATGCCCAATAAAACCATCCAGCTCTTTACCTGTAGATACTTCCCAGAGTTTTATCATATTACCTTTATTTGACACAGAAGCAAGCAAACTACCATCTGGATTAAAAGAAACAGAAGTCACCATTGCTTCATGTCCTTTCAAAGTGTGCAGCAATTTACCAGTACTGACTTTCCATAACTTGATAGTATCATCTCTACTTGCAGAGGCTACTATCTGACTATCAGGGCTAAAGCGCACCAAATTTACTGATTTGTCATGTCCTTCTAAAGTGGACAGTGCTTCGCTGGTACTAAATCCGGTATTCATTTCCCACAGTTTAATTGTTTTATCCTGGCTACCAGAAGCTAATAAATTACCATCTGGACTAAAGGAAACACTCTTAACAGCCCTATCGTGCCCTATAAAAGTATGCCATGAAATACCCGTACTGACTCTCCACACTTTGATGGTTTTATCATTACTAGCAGAAGCCAGCAAACTACCATCGGTATTGAAGGAAATAGCATTAACATGACCACTATGCTCGCTTAAAGTTTTGCGTAATTTTAGTTCAGAAGAAGCACCAAGAAACCAGATGCTTATTGGAATCAATAATGCCATTGCTGCCAAAGGGCGCGGTTTAACAAACCAAGGGATAGATTGTTTGGGCTTAGAAGACAGTTGCTGTGAAATTATTTCTGAGTCTTTTCCCATTTTTTTCAAGGTTTCCCTTGCAATCCAACGCACTTTATTATTGTCGCTAGTGCTGGCTATTAGGGTCATTTCAGGAATGGCTTGGCGTGCTTCTTGAGTATGTCGCCAATCCGGATCAATTAAGTCCAAACTATTTTCAGCCATATTGCGAATATCTGGATTGCTATTAATCAACGCGATCACAAGATCAGGAATGACACGTCGTGTTCCGTCTATTTTCCACCATTCTTTCGCAATTTTATTTAAAATGCTCTCGGCGGTTTCACGGTTTTCACGAGTTTCGCTACAAGCTTGTATTTTTATCAGTTCAGGAATAGCGTAACGCGCTTCCTGACTTTGGAACCAAAGTGGATCAATTTTCTCTAAAATGCTCTCAGCAGTGAGACGTACTTCACGATCTCTATTAGCTAGTGCCTTTATAAAATAAGGGATAGTTTTACGAGCAGCTTTATGTTGTAACCAATGAGGAGCCAGTTTTGCTATGGCTGTATTTGCAGCCTGACGAATGTCATTATGCTGATTTACCAAGGCTTTAATCAGGGAACTAACAGCACCACGCGCAGTTTTACTCGTATACCATTGAGGATAGATTATTTCTAAGGTGGCAGCGGCGGCGGCACAACGAGTCGGATTATTATGCTTTTCCGCAATTTTGATAATATAAGGAATGATTTTTCGCGTCCCTTCCCTTTGCCGCCATTGTGGGTCAAGTTTTTCTAAGTAATTTGCAGCAGTATTGCGAATATCATTATGTTGATCTGTTAAGGCGATTACTAAAGGAGGCACTACTTTCAAAGAACCTTGCCCGATTTTACCTAAAATATCAACCACTGCTTTGCGAACTGGCGTTTCATCTGTTCCTAAAAGTTTAACTAGCTCAGGGATAGCCTTGATCGCTCCCTCAGTTAGTCGCCATTGAGGATCAATTCTTTCTTCTAAGGCGATTGCCGTAGCCCAACGAACATTTTCATCACTATCAGCTAAGGATGTTACCAATGCCGGTATTGCTTCTTGTGCTACTGGTCCAATTTCTCCTAAAGTTTGAACTATAATCCTGCGTGTGTCAGCAATTTTATTAACTTTTAATGCTTTTGTTAGAGGAGCAACAGCCGATGAGCCAAATTTCACTAATGCCTTAGCCGCGATTTGATGATCTTCTTCTGAAGCCTCAGAAGAAGCACATATTTTACCTAGTTCGTGAACTGTTTTACCACGTCCACCCAAGAGATAAAGGTATAATCTACTGGCTTGTTCTAGCACATAAAAACTGATTACCAATCTAAAAAATACGGCGAGTGTAGCCAAACCCATTCCCATTTTTACGCTGTCGCTGTACAATCGCCAGTTAAAAATTTGAAAAGCATCTCCAAAATCTACCGTTCGCAAAATATTATCCAAAGGCCATAAAAACCAATCACGGAAAGTCCAAGATTGAACTATTGCTACTATAACAATCAGTATGATGGATAAAATTAAGCCCCAAAATGTTAAATGTGTAAGTAATGCTAGTTTAGTTTTTAATGATTCAATAAAAAGATTGTTGGTAGAGGCATTTTGAGTTGTCGAAAAGTGTTTATTTATAAAAGCTAAAATGCCGCCAAAGAGAAAAATATCCACAATTATGTGCATACTAAAAATCCCTAAACCGGCTAATGTACTTTGATGAATAACGTTCTGTAAATGAATTTGATATTCACCCAAAAAATCCAATAAATCCACAGCTCGCAGCACATGTGCTGCCACCAATTGAATCCAATCAAACCAACGAGGTTCTATGAGATAAGAATAATGTTCAGCACCCAATATATCGTAAATTAATACAAACAGACGAGCAAATAAGGCTAATTGGAGAATATTGACAAAAATAATACCCCAATTAATTGTGCCTTGATTAAGTAAATTTTTTAAGGAAATAACAAAATTAAGCACAATGAGCAAGGCTATCATCCATAGTAATATCATGCTTTTGGTGACAAAGAATGTCATTATTAAAAAATATAAGCCTCCCAAAAGCATGATTATTATGCTTTTGTCGAATGTATTTTCTTTTATATAGTTCATTAGTATTGCCATTCAGTTCAGAAAACCTGTCAGGTTTGGAGCAATAATTATTTTGTAAAACTTTCAACAAACCACAGTTTGATAGTCTTATCATCACTAACCGATGCGAGCATACGCCCGTCGGGACTGAAAGAAAGTGATTTGACCCAATTCTGATGCCCTGACAGCGTTTGCAACACTTTAGCTGTGCTAACCTGCCAGAGTTTGATCCTATTATTTTCGCTGCCAGAAGCAAGTACGCGCCCATCTGGACTAAAGGCAAGAGAAATCATATTGTCTTTTTGCCATACCGTCTGTCTTACCCCACCAGTGCGGATATTCCAAAATTTTAAGGTGTGATCTTTACTGACAGAAGCCAATGTCTGCCCATCAGAACTGAAGGTGACAAAATTCACCGAGTTATTATGCCCAGATAGGGTGCGCCGATATTTGCCAGCGTAGATATCCCACAGTTTGATACTCCGATCCCAACTACTAGAAACAAGTGCGAGGCCATCGGGACTAAAGGAAAGGGAGGTCACTAGCTGCCGATGGCCTGTCAGTGTGTGCAATAATTCTCCTCTGCTGACATCCCATAACTTGATTGTCTGATCATTACTAGCTGATGCGAGTATGCGACCATCTGGACTAAAGGCGACAAAATTCACCCAATCTTCATGCCCTATGAGGGTGTACAATAAGCTACCGGTTCGACTATTCCAGAGTTTAATTGTATTATCATGGCTGCTCGATGCGAGTTTCTTGCCATCGGGACTGTAGGATATAGAAGCTACTTCATCTGTATGTCCAGTCAAAGTACGCCGTAACCGGCCTGTCTTAATATCCCAGATTTTAATTGTTTTATCACTACTTCCTGATGCGAGTCTACGACCATCGGGACTGAATGAGATGCTTCTCACCCCGCCTCTGTGGCCTGTGAACGTGTACAAAAGAGGGCTTTGTAGTATAACAGATAGAGTTTTTGCCTTTTGTAGATCAATTTGCTGTTCATAAGGTATAAAACCCTCTTTTTCCACGCGCACTGTATATAAGCCATGCGGCAGTACTTTTTTAAAAGGAGTAGAACCATACTTTTTACCATTGATGATGATAGTATCATTATTAACATTAGAACGTATTATCAATGGTATATTTTTAGGTGGTTTAGGTTTTAAGGTAATATTCAGGCTTTTGGATTCTTGTAGTTGAATTTTAGTTTCATAGCTAATAAAACCTTCTTTTTCTATCCGCACTGTATAAGAATCTTGTGCGAGGGTAAGTATGAGTGGTTCAGTACCTGTAGTAGTACCAGAATTTTGTCCATTGATGAAGACTGTACTCTCGTAAATATTTGAAGCTATTTTCAGCATAACCGTTTTAGGTACTTCAGCAATCACTGGTTCAACTGGCTTTGGTTCAACTGGCTTTGGCAGCCTATTTTCAGATGAAACGATTGGTGCAGGTATCTTATCATTTTGAGGTAGTTTTGGCGGTGAAAGTGCCCAAAATGTTATGCCTGTTGCCATCAATATCACGACAAGTACTTCAAGATGCTTTGAAAATAGCCAATTAAAGCCATTAAGGGGGGCTTTAAAAGAAATAGGAATGGATTTGAAGCTTTTAGAAAATGCTTTAAACGGATCAGAAGAAACCTTAGTTTCTACTTCTAATGGCGGTATTTGTGACAGTGGCGTTTTACATAATTGTTGAAATTTTAGCGCCAGTGATTTAATACGGGTATTCTTATGCTTAACTAACAATCCCAAGTGCTTAGAACTATTTGGATTTTGAAAGTCCTCTTTGCGTAGCAGAAGACATTCATCACCACCATTAGCTTGTTCCCATAAGCTAGGATCGATACTGAAGGCTACTAAGCTAAGATAAATGACCCAAGCCGAAAAACGATCAATATCTGCTCTAAAATCTTTAGCCTTTCTTGAAGGATGTTGATAATTAGCGTGTCCCAGTTCATTGCTTGCCGACCCCTTTAGCGTGGGAACAAACATACCGTCGTAATCAATCAATTTCAATTCATTATTAAAAACCAGTATGTTACCGTGCTGTAAGTCACCATGCGCGATTCCAGCCTTTTCTAAGGCTTGCACCATTGTAACCCAACGCTCGGCTAGTTTTTGCAAACCACTTGAATCATGCAAATGCTCATGAACAAATTTATCAAGTAGTTCGCCCTCTGCCCATTCCATTTTGAGAATAGGATACCATTTACCTTTGACGAGTATCCCCTCAGGTATGTATTGAAAACCAACCATATAAGGCATTTTAAGCGGGGCTAAATCCTTGCTGATGGCGGCATAACGTTCTCGTTGGTCAGTCACCTGGCGAAGAAAACAACGGACGGCCCAGTCACGCTCTTTGCATTTGATCTTGAAGACAGTGGCGAAATTTCCACTTCTTGGGCGAGGCAAGCCGAGTGCAGTGATTTCGACTTGCCCTGATTTTATTTCTGGATTTCCAAAATTTAAGGCGGGATGTTGTACAGCCTCGCTATAATCTTGTGGGGTGGGCCAAGCCATGCTAGAATCTCCTATTTTGTAATAACCCTTACCAAGGTAACATCATCATTACGTAGTGCTTTGATACTACGCAATTTTGCAATAAAATGCTTAAAATTACCTGGTTTTATAGCACGTATTTTTGCCCAAGGACGGCTCTTTTTTTCATTTGCTTCCAGAAACCAACAGGCAAGTGCATCCGTCATAAGATAAAATTCATCACCCTTTTTCCATTTCAATCCTGATTTTCCAATAATATTTTCTATGATTCCTTCATTATTATTGGCATAACTAGAGAGCAATACAGGGCGATCATTGAATTGTTCTGAATGTGTTAAGGGAAAACAATTTTCTAGCTGCTCGCCTCTAATATGAAACAAACAGCTATCACCTATTGCAATGATTTTATAGGTATTTTCTTGTATTTCTAAGGATAACATTGTGGCATAAGCGCCGATATAGAGCTTTTCTAGTGCATACCAAGGCATATCTTTTTGATTCACCTCTGCATACCATTGTTTTTGCAATTCTGGTAAATCTTGGATAAATTGTTTTTTATCATTTACCACACAGCACTTTTGAACAAGTAAATTAGCCCATTTTTTAGAAAATGAGGTTTCAGTAGCACCATCAGCTATAGCTGTTCTAAATAGTTCAACATCCTGATTAAACTTTTTTTTCTGGAAGAAAGCATCTTCATATTCTGCTGGTGTATTACCATGTTTCGGTAGCCAAAATGTTTCTGCAACAATTTGCATTATAAATCTCTATTGTGATGTTTGTCTGATGTTGCTTGG